>CAYGOX010000148.1:0-614 GCA_964351485.1 uncultured Halioglobus sp. | reverse complement strand
CTGTCGCAGGTGCGGGACAAACAGGACAAAGCTGACCAGTGTGAGAATGGCCGCCAGGAAAAAACTGGCGCCGGGGAAGTGAAAGGGCGATTCCGTGGCGGTGAAATAGCCGAAGACGCCGGTCATCATCGGGGGTGACACGATGGAGGCGAGGCTGGCCATGCTGCCCAGCGCGCCCTGTAATTCACCCTGCGCGTTGGCCGCGATGCGGCTCGACATCAACCCCTGCACCGACGGCCCGAGAAATCCCTGCGCAGCACCGACTGTCATGAAGACATAGATCATCCACGGCTGGGTCGCAAACGCGTAGCCAAGGAAGCTGAGCATCGCGCCAGCCAGGCCGAGATAGGCGGTGATGCGGGTGCCGTAGCGGTCGATCACCCAGCGGATGAGGAATGCCTGGCAGATCATCATGAGTACGCCGACATAGGCCAGCGACAGGCCGATCTGGGTCTGGCTCCAGTTGAACTGTGCAATGGAGTAGTAGGCCCAGATAGCCGGCAGTGCCTGGTGCGCTACGAGGAAGGCGAAGTAGGCAATGATCAGTCCCAGCACGGTGGGGTGTTTGCGGATTTCGGTGAACGCACCGAGCGGGTTGGCCCGCTTCCAGTCCA
>CAYGOX010000147.1:0-9196 GCA_964351485.1 uncultured Halioglobus sp. | reverse complement strand
CACCGTTCCTCGGCGAGGGTGCCGTTACTGCGGAGGAGACGGCTGACGTGGCCTACACCGCCATCGAGCGTACCAGCGAGCGCTACGAGCCCGAGACCAGCGTGCGCAGTGAGCAGTTGGTCGAGGAAGTCATGTCCGACAAGGGTGCACGTGGAGTACCTGGCACCTTGTCCAACACCCCGCCCGCGGACGCACAGATCGGCGGCGAACCGCAGACCGCTGACGCAGGTACGCCGGAGGATCCGAGGTCGTCCCGCTCCAGTATGCGCCAGATGCGCAACTACGAAGTCGACAAGACCATCAGTCATGTCAGGGAGGAGGCCGGTACAGTCAGGCGTTTGTCCGTTGCGGTCGTTGTCGATTATCGCGAAACACTGGACGAGGAAGGCAACGTACAGCGGGTGCCCCTGTCCGAGAAGGAAATGGCCGAGGTAACCGCGCTGGTGAAGGAGGCGGTCGGGTTTGACGAGGCCCGCGGCGACCGCGTCAATGTAGTCAATGCTTCCTTCCAGACGCCACCCGAAATGGAGCCACTGCCCGAAGCCAGCATACTGGAGCAGGAGTGGCTCTGGCGCATGATCAAACTGGTGTTGGCGGCGATCGCCATTTTCCTGATCATCTTCATGGTGCTGCGCCCGCTGTTGCAGGCCTCGGCTGCGCCGCCGGTGACCATGCCGGCCCTGGCTGTGCCCCCCGGCGGTGAAGCGGTCGGTGGCGAAGGTGTTGCGGTAGTCGGGGATGATCGTGTGACCCTGGGCGCTGCCCAGGGTGCTGGGGCCCTTGCACCGGGCGCTCCGGTGTACCAGCAACAGCTGAACATGGCGCGATCCATGATCGAAGGCGAACCCGAGCGGGTGGCCAACGTGGTCAAAGGCTGGGTAGCCGCTGATGGCTGATGACTCGGAAAACCTGACCGGGGCACAGCGGGCGGCAATTTTTTTGTTGGGCATGGGCGAGGCCGGTGCCGCCGCGATCATGCGCCACATGGCGCCCAAGGAAGTGCAGAGTGTCGGCGAGGCGATGGCGGCGCTCAAGGGCGTGTCGAATGAGCAGATCGCCGCGGTGGTGCAGGATTTTTCCGAGCGAGTGAACGCGGTAAACCCGATCGGTATCGGCGCCAACGATTTCACCCGTCGCGTCATGATCGAGGCGCTGGGCGAGAAACGCGCGCGCAGTATGCTGGGCAAGGTCATGAACGGCGCGACCAGCAAAGGCATGGATGCGCTCAAGTGGATGGACGCCCGCTCGGTCGCCGACCTGATCAGCGACGAGCATCCTCAAATTATCGCCCTGGTCCTGGCTTCGCTCGATGGTGACCACGCCGCGCAGGTACTGGGTTTGTTACCCCAGGAAAACCGCGGCGATATCGTCATGCGCGTGGCCCGCTTGGAACTCATCGACCCGACCGCGCTGGAAGAGCTCGACCAGGTGCTTGAGCGCCAGCTGGATAATACCCAGGAATTTCCACCTGCTTCGGTCGATGGTATGAATACCGCGGCCGGCATTCTGAACAACCTCGGTCCCGACCAGGAAGCTGAGGTGCTCGAGGCGCTCAAACAGGCCGACCTTGAACTGGGCGAGAAGATTCAGGAACTCATGTTCGTCTTTGAGAACCTCATGGTGCTGGACGATCGCGGTATGCAGCGCCTTATCCGCGATATTTCGGTAGACAGCCTGACCGTGGCGCTCAAGGGTGTCGACCAGGAATTGCAGGAGCGTTTCTTCAAGAACATGTCTTCGCGTGCGGCCGAGATGCTGAAGGAGGACATGGAGGCGAAAGGGCCAGTCAAGCTGGCCGATGTGGAGGAGCAGCAAAAAGAGATTCTCATCATCGCGACGAAGCTGGCCGAAGAGGGCGAGATCTTCATGGGCAAGGGCGGAGACGATTTTGTCTGAGTCCGGTCCCAGTGTTGAAGTGTGGGAGGCCCCGTTCTTCGAGCAGCCGTCGTCGGAGGAGCGTAAGCCGCTGGCAGAAATCGAAGCGGCGGCGCGTGCCCAGGGGTTTGAACAGGGCCGGTCGGAAGGATTGGCCCAGGGCCTGGCGGAAGCGGAGCACATCGTCGCACGCTTGCGCTCGCTCGCCAGCCAGATGGCGGCGCCCTATACCGGGCTTGAAGATCTGGTGGCAAAAGAACTCACTCAACTGTCGACCCAGCTTGCCCGGCGCATTGTGCAGCGAGAACTTTCGGTCGACTCCAGTCATATAGCGGCCGTGGTCGAGCAGGCCCTGGAGACCCTGTACCGGCTGGAGGGTGAGGTGGTGATCTTCCTGCACCCGACGGACGCTGCACTGCTGCGTGATTTTTCTCCGGAGGCCCTGGAAGGCAAGACCTGGAAAATCACCGAGGACGAGTCCATCGCCGCAGGTGGTTGCCAGGTCAAGACACCCTCGTCCTTCGTTGACGCCTCGGTGGAAAAACAGCTGGAGACGCTGTTTGATTCGCTGGTGAACGCGCAAGATCCGGATCCCGGGGATTAACATGGAGGCCCTGGCCACTCTGCAGGAACAGCGCAGTGAGCGACTCGCGGCGCGGTTGCAGTCTGTGGCAGCCGGGATTGGCCCGATCCTGTTCAAGGAAGAGGGGTCACTGGTCAGGATGATCGGCATCAAGCTCGAAGCTGTCGGTTGCCAGGCGCCCATTGGCAGTCGCTGCCAGATCATTACCGACGAGGGCGGCACCATCGAGGCCGAGGTCGTCGGCTTCTCCGACGGCAGTCTGTTCCTGATGCCCGAGGGCAACCTGCGCGGGGTAAAACTCGGTGCCCGTGTGGTTCCCCTGCACACCGGCGGGGTGGTCGCGGTCGGGCCGGACCTGCTCGGTCGCGTCATCGACGGCGCCGGCAACCCGATTGACGGGGCTGGCCCTATCCCGCTGCCCCAGCAGATTCCGTTGCGTGGTGACCCGATCAACCCCTTGCATCGCAGCCCGATCGAGGAGCCGCTGGATGTTGGTGTCCGCGCGATCAACGCTCTGCTCACGCTGGGCAAGGGGCAGCGTGTCGGCCTGTTTGCCGGCAGCGGCGTGGGCAAGAGTACCTTGCTGGGAATGATGACGCGGCATACCGAAGCCGATGTCATTGTGGTAGCGCTGGTGGGCGAACGCGGCCGGGAGGTGCGCGAGTTCGTCGACGAAATCCTGGGGCCGGAGGGGCTGGCCCGGGCCATCGTCGTTGCAACGCCGGCGGATGATTCTCCCCTGATGCGCGTACACGGCGCGTGGCGGGCAACGGCTATCGCGGAATATTTTGGCAAGCGCGGCAAGCGCGTCCTGTTGCTGATGGATTCTCTCACCCGCGTGGCGCAGGCGCAGCGCGAAATTGGTCTCGCCGTAGGCGAGCCGCCGGTGTCCAAGGGTTATCCGCCCTCGGTGTTTTCGCTTTTGCCCGCGATGGTGGAGCGCGCCGGCAACGTCGGCGAGGGTTCCATCACCGCGGTTTACACGGTGCTGGTCGAGGGGGGTGACTTTGACGATCCGGTCTCGGATGCGTCGCGCGCCATTCTGGATGGGCACATCGTGTTGTCGCGCGACATCGCCGACTCCGGGCTGTTCCCGGCCATCGATATCGATTCGTCAGTCAGCCGCCTGATGCCAAGCATTGTCGACGAGGACCAGATTCTCCTGGCGCGAGATGTGAAGAGCCTGTACGCGACGTATCAACAGAATCGCGACCTTATCAACATCGGGGCCTACCAGATGGGTACCGACGACAATATCGATCGCTCGGTCCGCGCCGCGCCGCATCTGCGCGCTTTTGTGGCACAAAGCGGCGCCCAGAAGGTCGATCTTGCGTCCAGCCGTGCGGAACTGGCAGCGTTGCCCGGACGCTACAGTGCGCCGCTGAGTACGGAGGTATTGAGCGATGGTGGATAAGATGGAGAAGGTGGCCGCTGTTGCGAAGGTCGACGAGCAGCAGTCGGCGATCGATTTCAGCGCCAGCGCGCAAACCCATGCCGGCAAGCGGCAGCAGCTCGATCAACTGCTGCAATTCAAGGCGGATTACGAATCGATGCTGGCGACAAAAAGTCGCGAGGGCATCACTGCGAGCCAGCTTCAGGACTATCGCCTCTTTCTGGCCAAGCTCAATCAGGCTATCGAACAGCAGACGCAGGTTCTAAAGGCCGCCGAGGCCGAACTGGCTGAGGTTCGCTCGGCCTGGATCGACAAGTCACAGCGCAAGTCGGCCCTTGAGCACCTCGTCGAGGAGCGCCAGAAGGCCCAGCGGCGTCTGAAAGAAAAGGCCGAGCAGGCGGAATCCGATGAGCGGGCGATGACCCGACCACCGCCCGACGAACCCTGATCAGAGGGGCCTTGCCCGGGTGAGGTGAGCCCGGTGGAAAAGCCATCCGGCAGTGCTGGCATGGATGCTGCATTAACCACTGCAGGTCCCTCTGGAGAATTGCTGCTGTGATACCACTGCCAGGTGCTACGCCTACCGTTGCGGGGTCGACGGAACCGCTGCGAGCTTCGAAAGAAGGCTCACAAGCTACTGAAAATAATGGACTTTTTGGATCAATACTGTCCTCTGAGTCGGCGCTCAAGGAGCCGGGAGCCACCGCGGATGCGACGGCTGATGCGGGCGGCAACGCCTTGCCCGGGGGTGGCAATCCATTGCCCGCCTTGCCGGGCCCCGATGGCGTCGCGAACCCTGTAGCGGATGAATCTTCGTTGTTATTCACGGGTGATTGGCCTGCGGCACTGGCGGAGGAGTCGATCCCCGCGGTGGCAGTGCCCGGTGTGGGGACAGACGTTGCGAAGGGTGTGGTGTCCAGTGTGGGGACAGACGGGCTGACCGACCCCGCCGCTGAGGTGTCACCGGTTCGCACAGTCGCCGCGGCGGCGCAGGCGGAACGTTTGTCCGCGCCTGGCACGGCGATACCGTCGGGTGACGTGCCCGAACCGGTTCTCCCTGCGGGGCAGGGCACGGGTCAGCCAGCGGCAGCCGCCGCGCAGGCGGCTGAGGTGGCCGGCACCGGTCTTCGCGCAACGCCCTTGTCCGCAGGCACTGTTCCCGCCGCTGCGGCAGGCGCAGCAACGGGCCAGACAGCTGCAGTACCGGCCTCCCTGCCCGAGGGTGGCGATACGGCGGCCATTGATGCCGATGCTCTGTCCGAATTGAAGACGCCACCGCTGGGTCGTGCGGCGGAGGGTGCTGACTCTTCTGCGAGGATTGCCCAGCTCGCCAGCCGGGGGGATGCGGGCGTTGAGGTGTCCACTGTTCAGTCAGGCGCACCGGTAACGCGCGACCTGATGGAACTGCAATCCGGCAGGCAGCGGCTGGTGGTCGCGGACCAGGTTGCGCTTGAAGGACAACTGTCCAGCGCGAGTACCGAGTCCGCTGCCGGAAAGACACCGGCGTCGACAACGCCGCTCGCGACCTCCCTGCCGGGACTGGCGCCACCGGGCCAGGCCGAACCCACCCAAGCGGCACGTCCTGCTGCCCTGGCGCCGCTCACGGTACCATTGGGTGACCCTGAACTGGGCGGTGAGCTGGCCGCCCGCGTCAATGTCATGCTGAAACAGGGCTCACAAGAGGCGAGCCTGCAGCTCAATCCGCCAGAACTGGGGCGTCTTGATATCCGCATCATTACCGAGGGCGACCAGGCCCGGGTGCAGTTCGCGGTCCACAACCCTGACGCTCGCGAAATTATTGAACAGAGTCTGCCGCGCTTGCGCGAGATGCTGGAGCAGGGTGGCCTGCAACTGGCCCGCAGTGATGTGGCCGACCAGTCGCAGGGCCGCCGAAACGGGGATGCCCCGATGATGGACCTGCCAGTGCACGCCGAGGATGACGCCGACGCGGCCCAGTTCTCACAGCGCGAGCGGGAAAGCCGGACAGTGTCGGAGTCCGGCGTCGATTACTATGTGTGACAGCTCGCCCGAACCCCGGCTCACCTGATCCTGCCCCCGGCCTCTTCGGCCGGGCCGCCTCCGCAGGGCACAAATGCTGACGCAGTGCCCTGTACGACGCGTCAAATCTCTGACGTACCCGGAGCGGCCAATTCCCTAACTGACTGATATTTCAGTCTTTATCCAGTTGGTACAAACCTTGCTCTCTCCTTGCCGATAAGGTGTCGACCGTCGCATTACAGGCGTTGGCGGGACGACGGGAATCGGCAGAGCGAGGGATGAGTCAATGAACAAAATGGTAATCATCGGCGCGGCGGTATTGCTGCTGGGTGGGGGCGGTGGTGCCGCCTACTTCCTGATGCAGGAGGATGAGCCGCCCCCGGGTGCCGAAGGCGAAGCCGTGGTTGTCGAGGAGACGATTCCGGATCCGATCTATCGGCCGCTGTCGCCCAACTTTGTCATCAACTTCAAGCGCGGCAGCGGTATCAACTACCTGCAACTGAGCTTGCAGGTGATGGCCCGCGACCAGGAAATCATCGACAAGGTGGAACTCAACGATCCCGCCATACGCAGCAAGCTCATCATGCTGTTCAGCAGCCAGGACTTTGAAGCCCTCGGAACACTGGAAGGCAAGGAGCAGTTGCGGCTGGACGCGCGCGCGGCCATCAACGAGGTGATGGGTCTGGAGCCTGAGGCGGGTGTTGAAGAAGTGTTCTTCACCGGCTTCGTCATGCAGTAGCAATCCATGTCCGAAGAAGAGTCCGGAGAAGAAGAGGTACTGTCGGAAGGAGAAATCGATGCCCTGATGGACACGTTCTCCGACGACCAGGCCGCCGGAGACGCGAAGCAGTCAGGCGATTTCACGCCCTTCGACTTCAGTACTCGAGAGCAGACCCTGCTGGCGCAGATGCCGGCACTGCGAAAGTTGAACGAGTTGCATGCGCAGGCGCTGGTCGCAGCCATCGGGGATCAATACGGCTTTGATGCACAGGTCACGGTGGCGGACATTCAGCTGATGAAGCTGGACCAGGCCTTTGAAAACATCCCCGATCCGTCGGGCATCAACCTGGCGAAAATTGCGCCGCTCACCGGTACGTCCTATGTGGTTCTGCCCGGTGCATTGCTGTCGTGTTTTGTAGACATGTACTTCGGTGGGCCACCGGCCAGCCCGGACGCAGAATTTACCCGCATGTCATTGACGCCGACGGAGCTGCGTATCAACGAGGTCATGGTGAACAAGTTTCTCGCGACCCTGGCTCAGTCGTGGAGTGAAAAAGTGCCGCTCACACCGCAAACCGCGGGCATTGAGACGAAACCTTCCTACCTGCAGGCCAATTCGCCCGACGATATGGCGCTGGTTTTTCCCTACGAGATTCGCGTGGGGGAGTGGGGTTCAAAAATCGACTGGATCGCGCCGTACGCAGCGCTTGAACCGTTGCGCCAGACGCTGGGCAGTCTTGCGGTCGAGGTCAAGCCGCAGCAGAAAAACAGCGATTGGGAGCACCACTTCCTTCGCGAACTCAACCAGGTCCAGCTGGAGGTCAGCGGCGCCTTTGAGTCGGGGCACGTCAGTATTGCCGATGTGCTCAACCTGAGGGCGGGCGCCATTCTGCCTTTGAAAATGCCCGCCGATGTCACGTTGAGCATCGAAAACGTACCGTTTTATACCGGTGAGCACGGCGTTCTCAACGGTCACAAGTCGATCAAGATCAAGGATTCCATCCGTGAAGATGCATAAGCAGGGGAGAGCGGGGCATGAGTGAAGAAACTGAAGCGACTGCCCAGGAGGCAGGTGACGCGGCGGCGCCACCCCCGCCACCTGAACACCAGGAAACACCGCCGGCGGCCAGCGGAGGCGGATCGGAGATCAACCTCGAGTCGCTGCTGGATGTGCCTGTCACGCTGTCTGTCGAGATTGGCCGCACGCGGTTGCCGATCCGCGACCTTGTCAGCCTTAACCAGGGGTCGGTTGTGGAACTCGACCGCGAGGTCAACGAGCCACTCGATCTGCTGGTTAACGGCAAGCTCATGGCGCGCGGCGAAGTTGTCGTGGTCGACGGTCAGTTCGGTCTGCGCCTGATTGAAGTAGTCAGTCCGTCCGAGCGGCTGAAGAAGCTGAAATAACAATGAAGCGCAGCGCGGTGTTCAGGATTCTCTTGGTGGTAGCGGGGCTATTATTAGTGACCGCCGGCCAGGCGGCGCCTGCAGAACCGCCTCGCGCTGAGCTGTTCGACACAGCGTACATGATGCAGGTAGTGGGCTCGCTCCTGCTCGTTTTCGGTTGTCTTTTTGGTCTCGTGTTCCTGTTGAAGAAGCTTAACGGCGTGCCCACAGGCGATCGTAAATCGTTGAGTGTGGTCGGATCCGTAAAGGTCGGCGCGCGGGAAAAGATTCTGCTGCTGGATACCGGAGAGAACCTGTTGCTGGTTGGCGTGGCGGCCGGGAATGTTCGCACCCTGTATGTGTATGAGCGCGAGGGTGTGGCGGAATCCCTGAATTCCTCCGGTCAGTCCGGCTCTGCCGCACCCGATTTTGCGGCGTTCATGCCACCGGTTGCCGGCAGTGGGGTGCAATCATGAGCTTGCGTCTGATCACGCTGGTGCTGCTGATTCTGTTTCCCGCGCTGGTTCAGGCGCAGGCCGAGATTCCGCTGGTCACGATGGCGCCACAGGACGACGGGTCCAGCAGCTATTCGCTGAGCCTGCAGGTTCTGTTGCTGATGACGGCGCTGACGCTGTTGCCGGCGGCCATGCTCGCCATGACGTCCTTTACGCGCATCGTGGTCGTGCTGGCAATCCTGAGGCAGGCGCTCGGCACAGCCCAGACACCGTCAAACCAGATTATCCTCGGGCTCGCGCTCTTCCTGAGTTTTTTCATCATGGGGCCGGTGCTGGAACAGGCCTATCGCACGGGCCTGGAACCCTACATGGCCGAGGAAATCACATTCAACGAAGCGCTTTCCAATGCGCAGTCGCCGTTTCGCGAGTTCATGCTCAACCAGACACGTGAGGCCGACCTTGTCATGTTCGCGGAACTGGGTGGCTATGACGGATTTGTCAGCGACGACGAGATTCCCATGAAGGTGCTGCTGCCTTCCTTTGTGACGAGTGAGCTGAAAACAGCCTTCCAGATCGGCTTCCTGGTGTTTATTCCTTTCCTTGTGATCGATCTGGTCGTGGCGAGCGTGTTGATGTCGATGGGCATGATGATGTTGTCACCCATGCTCATCTCGCTGCCATTCAAGTTGATGTTGTTTGTGCTGATTGACGGCTGGAGTCTGATTGTCGGGACGTTGGCAAGCAGTTTCATGATATGACGCGGAGGATTCAACCATGACACCTGAAGCG
>CAYGOX010000146.1:4491-9256 GCA_964351485.1 uncultured Halioglobus sp. | reverse complement strand
TCGAGCTGCGCTTCGGGCAGGGGATAGGTGCCTTCCTGCTCAATAGGGTTTTGCGTCGCCATTACCAGGAAGAGTCGCGGCAGGTCGTAGGTCTTGCTGCCCACGCTCACCTGGCGCTCGGCCATGCCTTCCAGTAGTGCGGACTGAACCTTGGCCGGCGCGCGGTTGATTTCGTCGGCCAGTACCAGGTTGTGGAAAATCGGCCCGGGTTCGAAGGAGAAGACACCCTGCTGGGGCCGGTAGATGTCTGTGCCGGTGACATCGCCGGGAAGCAGGTCCGGCGTGAACTGGACGCGGGCGAATGTGCCCTCCACACCGTCGGCCAGTGTCTTGATCGCGCGCGTCTTGGCCAGACCGGGCGCGCCTTCCACCAGCAGGTGGCCATCGGCGAGCAGTGCGATTAAAAGGCGCTGTACGAGGTGCGATTGCCCGATAACCTGCGTCCCCAGCCATTCCTGTAGTGCCTGTACCTGCGCCTTTGCCACGTTGTCTCCCGTTTCAGTTCGCCATTGTTATTGAGCCGGTTCGTCGCGACCCGCGTCCCGGCGAGGCATTGTAGCCAAACCCGTCGCCGGCTTCACACTACTGACGAAAATGCCTGCTGTCACAAAATCGTCATGTGCCCAACCTTTAATAATGGTGATAGATTAGTGGTTTCCAAGTGCAGATTACTCAAGAGACAGGTCCAGGAAGCACCGGTGCGCGTTAAAAAGCTCACAGCGATTGAAACTCCCTACACGGGGATCAGTGAGGAAGACTACCAGGTCGAAAAGCGCCGCCTGCAGGTGGAATTGCTGCGCATCCAGAAGCGGATCATGCAGGAGGGCAAACGTCTCGTTATCGTGTTTGAGGGGCGCGACGCGGCGGGCAAGGGCTCAACCATCAAACGCTTCACCGAGAACATGATTCCCTCGCATTTCAGGGTCGTCGCCCTGGGGATACCGACGCCGAAAGAATCGCGAAACTGGTTCGCGCGCTACCGCAAGCATTTCCCCGATCCCGGACAGGTCGTGTTTTTTGATCGTTCCTGGTACACCCGGGCACTGATCGAGCCCACGATGGGCTACTGCTCCGAGTCGCAGTACAAGTATTTCATGCGCAAGGTGCTGGACTGGGAGCACAAGCAGATCGACGAGGGCGTGATGATTATCAAGTTCTACCTGTCGATTGACCAGGATACGCAGCTCTATCGCTTCGAGCAGCGTCTGGAAAGCCCGCTGACCTACTGGAAGTTCTCTGAAAACGATCTCAAGGCACGGGAAAAATGGGAGGTGTTCACCCGCTTCAAGGAGCAGATGTTCGCCTATACCTCGTCGGAGAAATCTCCCTGGATCGTGGTCAATGCCAACACCAAGAAGGAGGCGCGGCTCACCTCGATGCTGCACCTGGTGCGCCTCGTGGGTCGCGGACGCTTTGAGCCACTCACGGGCGAGGATGTGACAAAAACCTACAGTCTGAAGCTCGGTGGTGTTAAATTCAGGGGCCTGACACTGCAGCAGCTCACCTTGCTCGAGGAATTGAAGGAGCAGGAGAGCTATTTCATCGACCTCGACGATAATACCACCAAGAATTCGTGACCCAAAATACCGTTCCCACGCTCCAGGAATCCCTGGATCTCCCTATCATCGAATCTGCGGGCGGACTCGTCTGCAACCGTTACCACCACATCCTGCTGATGTTCAAACGCGGTAAATGGGATATGCCCAAGGGGCGGGTGGAGGCAGATGGCGCCACCGAGGAGTCCGCCCTGCGCGAGGTGCAGGAGGAAACCGGCCTCAATCGCGACAAGCTGTCTATCCAGTCAAAGCTGGTCTCGACCTGGCACACGACACGCCACGGCAATACGCGCTATCTCAAGAAAACCCACTGGTACCTGATGTGGTATGACGGCAACGACGATGATACTCAGCCGCAGGTGGAAGAGGGCATTATCGAGTGCCGCTGGGTACACCTGAGCGATCTGCCGGCGTACCGGGAGCTGCTGCGCCCGCGCATTAACTACGTGGTCGACTTCTGGCAGGAAAACCTCGCCTACGTGCCGAGACCCTGAGAGAGCGTCTGGTGGCCGGCAGCCTCTGCCGCGTCCCTCGTCAACCGGGGGTGACTACTCTGCCTCGTCCGTCGGCTTGCGCGTGAACAGGCAGGACGGGCCGAACCCCGGGGGTGTGTACGTCGCGGTCTGTACGAACCCGGCTTTCTCGAATGCCCGATGGGCGCTCTGGTTGTCCACCGACGTCGTCAGGCCTGCCAGCGGTACGTCACCCCGGTAAGCCAGGCGTTTGCACAGGACTTTCAGGGCCATTGGCCCGACGCCCTGTCCGCGCTGGGAGTCCTCACCGATAAAAATATCGATATCCACCGAACCGGCCGGCACGTCGGTCAGGCCGATGTCCCGCAAGGTCTGCTCGTCCACACGCTGCCACCTCAGATAACCCAGCGGCAGGCGACGGTAGTAGATCACCGCCTGTCCCGAGTCCTGCGGCGGATTGCTGGCCCGCGCGATGACCGAGTCGGTATCGGGAAACCACGCTTTCACATGTCCCTGATCGAGCCAGCGCTCCAGCAGCGCCACGTGCGCTGGTGTGAAGGGTTCCAATGTCAGGAATGCGTCGTGCATTGAGGGCTCCTGCCGAGTCTCTAGCGGGTTGAGTCCGTTCAGTCTCGCTCCATGCGATCTGAAAAGTCCCAGGCGTTTATGGTAACCGGGGACAGCCTGATTGCGAATTCATCTTCTACGCGACTGAGGAGCCAGTCGGCCAGTTGCGCGTTGGAGTTCCCCAGATAGCGATCAATCAGGCGCTCCAGTATGTCTTCTGCACGCTCGCTGAACAGTTCGACGTTACCTCGGCCGCGTACACCCCGATAAGGGTAGGCGTTGGTCGCCACCTCGAAACCTGCGCGTGGGTCGACCATGAGTCTTTGCACAATATGCGCGTTCTTGTGCGAGGCGGACCAGAAGACACCGTCCTGGTATAAAAACCAGAGCGAGCAAACTACCGGAAAGCCATCGTCGCCATGGCATGCCAGGCGCAGCGGAATCGCGCTGTCATCCAGGAAGCGGGCAATCCGGGCAGCGTTCCAGGCGCTCTTGGGATGGATCTTCATCGGGTGGTTCCCTGTTGGCCGAATGCCAAGAGGGTAGGATTTTCAGAGGCCAGAAGCAACGGCGCCCTCACGATGGAGGGCGCCGGGAAGTGCAAGATGCGCTGTTAGCGACGCGCGCGACGGCTCGCCAGGGCGCCCAGGCCAACCAGTACCAGCAGCAGTGAAGCAGGTGCCGGGACCGTGCCTGTGGACGGAGTCAGGTCCGAGATCACGTGCCATGACAGCAGGTTCGGTTGACCGTCCGCCTGACCATCGTAGAACAGGATGCTCAGGAAGTCGTCCGTGGTAGATACGAAGGCGCCCATCAGGTCCGCGCCGCCGAGGTTCAGGGTCGGGTCGGAGTAGAGGACGGTGCCAAACAGCGCCAGGTAGAAGCCCACCGAGCTGGTCGGAGTGAACACGCTCTGGATCGCGGCATCTTCGTTGTCAAAGACGAAGCCATTAGTGAAATCGACAATGGCTGCTTCGCCGGTTGCATCGCCGGACTCAAAGATCGGGATCAAAGTGCCGGGAGAACCTTCGTCATAGAAGCCAAATGTGGCTGAGCCATCGGCGAGGTCGAACAGTTCAAAGGCGAGGCTGCCCAGAACGCCGGTGTCAAAGTAGCCGCTGCCATCTACGTCGTCGGCCAGTCCAGCCGGGTTCGGGTTCGGAAACGGCAGGGCTGAGGCGTTGCTCGCAGCCATTACCAGGCACATTGTCGCCGCCAGCGACGCAACAGCCTTCCATGCTTTGCCAAGTACTGAGTGTTTCATTGTTTCTGTCCCTTGATGTTACGTTTTTACGTTCAGAGCAATGATCTGTTTAACGTAAGTTAACTACGGTCAAATCCATTATCGCGCCCATTGTCGACGTCTGATACTGGCCCACGTCAGGAGTGTGCGGGATCTCACATGACTTGCCATGTATAAAGCAAATTCCATACCAAGGTGACGTGAACCTAGATAGCACGGGGTCTTAGCCCGCTATTCGCGTCTCGGGTGTTACCCCATCCGGGTCATTTTGTAAAATTACCTGACACCTGATGAGGGTTTGGGGTGCTTCAGCCAACTTCCTGCAGCCAGTCCCAGTGATGCGAGATTCCGGTCTCCAGAGACACTGTCGGCTCCCAGCCGAAGGTGGTTCTGGCCTTCTGGATATCGAGGTAGGTGGCGCGCACATCAAACTTGCGCTGGGGTTCGTATCTGACCACCGGATCCTGGCCCGTGGCCTTGCGAATGAGGTCGATCACCTGGTTGATGCTGGTGCCCTGGCCGCTGCCGGCGTTGAAGATCCCGGTAGCTTCGGAGTCCACTGCCAGCGAGCACAGGTCGGCCAGGTCCGACACGTAGAAATAGTCGCGGATGACCTCCCCGTCGCCCCAGACAGTCAGTGGCTCTCCGATCTGGATGCGACTGAGAAACGCCGCGACCAGGCCCTGAATCCCCAGGTGGCCCTGCCGCGGGCCAAAGGGGTTGGAGGCGCGCAAAACGACCGGTGAAAGGTCGTAGAGGCTCTCATACATGCCCAGGTAGTTCTCGATCGCTACCTTGATTACCCCGTAGGAGCACAGAGGATGCAGGCGTTCATCCTCGGTCACCGGGAGCTGGCTGGGTTCGCCGTACACCGTGCCCCCGGATGACAGGAAAATGAGACGGCGCGGTCCAGCATGGCGCATAAG
>CAYGOX010000146.1:0-4481 GCA_964351485.1 uncultured Halioglobus sp. | reverse complement strand
TGCGAACGGTGCCCGCGAGGTTGGTGGTGATGTCTGCGACCGGGTCGAGGTTGGACGTGCCCGGAACCGTACTGCTGACCAGGTGAACCACGCAGTCGACACCGCTGAGGGCTTCAGACAGTGCAAAGGGGTCGGACATGTCACCAAGGTGGTACTCCACGCCCGGAAGTGGTGCGCGATACTGCTCGTGGCGGCGGCTGTAGACGCGCACGTGGTGGCCATGCCGCAGCAGGGAGTCACACACGTGAGAGCCAATAAAGCCGGTCCCGCCCGTTACCAGTACATTCATCGCGTCAGTTGCTCCGCCGGGGTGAATAACGCGGGGCGTGGACAACTGCCTGTGCCGATAGCGGGCCAGTGGCCGGTGTCTGAAAGAGTGCCCCGAGAGCGGTTGAAATAATCAACCGTGGCGCGATTATAGGAAAGCCCGGTGGGCATTACCATGCGCAAACCCGGTAAAAGCAGTGTCCCGGGGCGTCGGTGCACAAAAATGCTGCGCGCGTCGCAGGAGACTGTGAAGCTATTCACATCTTTGCTGATCGGGCTGAGCCGGGTGGGCAGTAACTAGCGATAGTGCTTGAATTGTGGCGCCGTCTGGCCGAGATTGGGCAGAGCGTCATCACCCGCCGGGTGCGTGATTGCAATCGTCATAGTGCGCCTTTAGACTGCCGCGCGTTCCAGGAGAATCGCCGTCTAAAGCATCTTCGTCATACAGGATGCGACGAAATGGCACACAGGTTGCATGTCAACGTGGAAAAGAGCGGTGGAACGCCAAGACTTGAGTCGAAATGGGTCATCGAAGCCGGTGACCCCCGTGCTATTGAAGTGTAATAGGGACATGAACTTGAATTACGGAAGCCATGCAGAGGGGGCTGGTATGGATCAGCCAAAACCTCCGCACTCATTTGAACCGGCGCGCAAAGGGGCGGCTTCGCCGGGCATGATACCTGTCGAAGCACCCCTACAGCGGCATATTCGCCGTGCGCTCGATATCGTCATCTCTATTGTCGCGCTGATCGTCGGTGCGCCCATCATGCTGCTCATCGCGATCATCATAAAACTCGATTCTCCCGGCCCGGCGCTGTTCAGGCAGGTGCGGATGACCAAGGATCGTCGCAACAGAAACGCACTCTCGGTCGCGATTGAGGGGCCAGAGAGGCGCAAAGTGCTCTACGCGGGTCGGCCGTTCAAGTTCATGAAGTTCCGGACGATGTATGTCGACGCCCGGGAGCGGTTTCCCGAACTCTATGCCTACCAGTATTCGGACGACGAAATCCAGACCATCAAATTCAAGGTGTCGGATGACCCGCGCGTCACCCGGGTTGGCCGATGGTTGCGCAAGACCAGCCTCGACGAGTTGCCCAATTTCTGGAACGTCCTGACCGGCGATATGACCCTGTGTGGGCCCCGCCCTGAAATTCCCGAGATGAGCCCGTACTACACAGAGGATCAGCTGAAGAAGTTCAAGGTGCAGGCTGGCCTGACCGGACCGGCGCAGGTTGGCGGCCGCGGTGACCTCACCTTCCAGGAGACGGTCAATATGGATGCGCAGTACGTCGAGAACCGCTCGCTGTGGGGTGATCTCAAGATTCTGTGGCAGACGGTGATTGCGGTTATCAAGCGGCGGGGAGCAGAGTGATGCTTGCCCCGCAACCCGCCGGCCCGGCGTCTTCAAACCTGAGCGGGGAGATCTAGCCGTGGATCTCTCGATTCTCATCGTCAACTACAACGGCGGCGAACTGGTCGATACCTGCATTGCCTCCATTTATGAAAACCCGCCCAGCGGCGAGTTCGAGATCGTGTTCATCGACAACGCCTCGACCGACGGATCCTTCGAGCGCGTCCGTGAAAAGTTTCCGGATATGGTCTGCCAGGCCAACGAGGCCAACGTGGGCCTGGCGCTGGCATTCAACGATGCCCTGCGTCTGGCCCGTGGTCGCTACCTGATGTCACTGGACAACGACACGCGCATCCTGCCCGGCGCACTGGATCGCCTTGTCGAGGCAATGGATGCGGATCCGGGTATCGGCATTGGCGGCAGCATGCTGCACAACCCGGATATGAGTCTGCAGCGCACGTTCCGGCGCAAACCGTCCTGGCTCAATGCAATCTTCGGTCGTCGTTCCCTGATAACGGCGATCTGGCCGACGAATCCGATTTCCGCCCGTTACCTCATGGACGAGCAACTCGAGACCGAAGAGCCGTTTGAGGTCGACTGGGTGTCCACCGCTGCGCTGGCGATCAGTCGCAAGGCGTACGAGACCGCCGGTGGTCTGGACGAAGATTTCTTTGTGTACTGGGTCGACGCGGACTGGTGCGCGCGGGTGAAGGCCGCCGGATTCCGGATTGTCGCGATACCGGACAGCCATATCATTCACGATGAAAACCTGAAGGCGAAGCGGCGGGCCCGCAAGAACACGCGCATGGTGAAGGATTTTCATCGCGGTGCTTATCTGTACTACCGCAAAAACCATGCTCGCGCTCGGTTTCACCCGATGGCGCTGTTTGCCTGGGTGGCACTCAGTACGCGCGCCAACCTGATGATTTTCACCGACTGGCTGCGCTGGCAGTTCATCGGTTTTGCACCCAAGGACAAGGAGGCAGGACAGGATGCGTCTTGAGGCAACAGGCCGGCAACAACCCGGTGACAGGTGGGTGCGCTCATGAGTGAGGCTGTGCAAGCCGGCGTGACGCTGGTCTGTCCCTGCGATGCGAGGACGCCGCTCGTTGCGAGCGCAGAGAACCTGTCCTGTCCCGATTGTGGGCAGGTGTTTCATCGGGAGAACGGCTGCTGGGACCTGATCCGCGGTGAGCGCTTCAACGATGAGAAATGCGAGTGCATGTGGTGTAACGAGGAAAATACCGGTCGCCACCTGTCGGAGAATTACGTTATTCCCCTGCTGCAAAAGCAGTTTGCGGGCCGCGATCCTGCCTCGTTGAAAATTCTTTCGATCGGCTGCGGCGTCGGTTCCGATGTCGAGGCTCTCAATGATGCCGGCTACGAAGCCTACGGTATCGATGCCGGGAATCGCTCCGAATTCTGGGCCCGGCGCAGCTTTCCCCAGCGGTATTTTCTCGCCAACGCCAAGCATCTGCCGTTCGATACAGCTTCCTTCGATGTGATCATGATGGGCTGTGTCCTGCCGCATATCGGGGTGGGGGATGACACCTACGTCGCCCAGCCGGGTCACGAGGCGGAGCGCGAACTTGCCGCAGGTGAAATGGTCCGGGTTACGCGCCCCGGCGGGCAGATGGTGGTGACCAGTCCCAACCGACTGTGCCCGGTAGATTTTTTCCATCGCGCGGATGTGCGCAAGCACACACCGCGACTGCATTCACGTAATGAGTCCTTCCTGTTGTCCGCGCAGGACTACGCAAAGCTGCTGCGCGTGGGGACGGACTGCCAGAGTCTGGAAATTCTTCCGTTGCGCGGCTACTGGGGCTTTTACTCCTCCTCCACGTACCTGTTGGGCCGAATACTGCAGATACCTGTACGGTTTTACTTTAATCACCTCATGTCGTGGCGCATCACCCGTTGGCTGCGGGGCACCTGGATGAATCCCTGGCTGATTCTCCTGGTCAAGCGATAGGGGAAGGCAAATGTCCAGATCCGACAACTATTGTGGTGTGCTGCTGGCGGCAGGCAAGGGTTCGAGAATGGCTGCTTTCAGCGATCATATTCCCAAGCCGATGCTGCCGGTCGGTAACCGGCCGCTGTTGACGCATCAAATCGAATTGCTGCGCGAGATCGGGATCACTGACATCATCGTGCTGATTGGTTACAAGGGTTTTGAGATCGCTCGCGTGCTGGGAGACGGCAGCCAGTTCGGTGTCAGACTGACCTATGTTGAACAAACACAAATGCTGGGTATTGCGCACGCGGTAGGGCAGCTGGAAAGTGCAATCGACAAGCCTTTCATGATGTTTCTGGGTGACATATTTTTTGTTGCCAAGGATCTCGAGGAGATGTTCGCCCAGTTTGAGCGACAGCGCGGCGGCGCGGTGCTGGCGACCAAGATCGAGGAGGATCCGCTGGCGATCCGGCGCAACTACTCGGTGCAGATGGATGATGATGGTCGTGTCACCCGTGTCGTAGAAAAGCCCCGGCATGTATCGAATCCGCTGAAGGGGGTTGGGCTCTACCTGTTCGATCTCACGATCTTCGACGCGATTCGCCGGACTCCTCGGACCGCGATGCGTGACGAGTATGAGATTACCGAGGCCATCCAGGTCCTGATCAATGACGGTGAATACGTCTCCACCGTCAATGCCGTGCACGACGATATTAACCTTACTTTTCCGGCGGATGTGCTCAATGTGAACCTGCAGTATGCTCGTGAGCACTCGACCGACGGGAACCTGGTGGCCGACAGTGCTTCGGTGCACCCGGACGCCAGGCTGACCAATACCGTGGTCGGCCCGGGCGCGGTGATCGACAGCCCTGTTGTCATGCAGAACTGCGTGGTTTTCGAGGGGGCCAC
>CAYGOX010000145.1:0-9262 GCA_964351485.1 uncultured Halioglobus sp. | reverse complement strand
CCACCGACAGCGCGATCACCACCACGGTGCACAGCGATGCCAGCGGCGAGCGCAACAAGACCGCAAGGGCCACCAGAACGATCACGAACAACAGGGGAATGAGGCCCGATCCATCGGCAGCGGTCACCTCGGCGAGCGTCTGTTCGGTCAGCGCGAGTCCGGCCAGCTGAACACTCACACCGGGATCCGCCGTTTGTGCATCGAGCGCGATCTGGCGCGCGGCATTCACCGCCTCTGCCAGCGCCGCGGCCTTGTCCTCCTCCGAGAGATTCAGGGTAATGTTCACCGCAGCGACCCGCCCGTTGGCAGAGATCAGCCGGCCCAGCAGCAAATCCTCGGCCAGCGCGATATCGCGTTTGGCCTCGCGCTGCTGCTCGGTGAGCGATCCCGCATCGTCGATCAGCGGATCGATGAAGATGTCATCACCGGACACCGTTGTATGCAGGAAGTTGGTCACCGAGTCGACCCGCCGCGAATGGGGGACCTGCCAGGCCGCCCCGGTCATCGCTTCGAGGGTTTCAAGGTGTGGCGCCGCGAACACAGACGCCTCCCCCGCATCCATAACCAGCAGGATGTTGTCCTCGCGCCCGTAGCGCTCCTCGACAGCCAGTTCGGCCAGCAGGTTGGGATCATCGGGACTGAACAGGACACGGATTCCCGAGGCCAGTTCCAGGCGTGACGCCCCGAAAGCCAGTGCGGCCAGCAGCACCAGGCTGAGTAACGCGACCGGGTAGGCGCGATCGACCAGGAATCTCGCTACCGGCCCGGGACGCACATCCGTCGCAGGTGCACTCACGATCGCACCGCCACAGGTTCCGCTGCAGGGTTCGCGGTCACGTTCAACGCCTCATCAATCACACCGGAAAACAGACTGGCGGAGTCGTAACGGTCGAAGACACCGGCCAGTTGTGCGGCGTGCGCGGCAAATTCCGGGTCGTCCAGCACACGGTCAATGGCCGCCCGCAGCGCCACCGCGGATGTGTGGCCTGCACGCAGACAGACGCCCGCGCCCTGTCGTTCAACCATCGACATGTTGAGGTACTGGTCGAGATTGCTGGCCAGGCCGATGACCGGCACAGCGCGGGTCAGGGCCTGCTGCGTGGTGGGACTGCCACCGTTACAGACAACCAGTGCCGCACCCGCCACCGTGGCGGTCCCGTCCAGATAGGGTGCCGCGTAGACGTTGGGTGGCAAGACACCCGGTAGCGGCGCACCGGCGGTAGACACCAGCACGTTGACCGGCACGCCGTCGAATGCCTCGATCACCTTCGGCAACAGCGATGCCTGACCGGAACTGCCCAGCGTCACGTAAACCCGCGGGCGATCATCCAATGCATCCCACCACTGGGGTTGCGGTGCACTGGGCGACCACACCACCGGGCCGATGAACCGATGCCCTGATGGAAGTCGGTGCATATCAAACAATTCCTGCGCATCGGCGTACAGCGTGTAGTCTGCCTCGGTGTACACACGCTGCAGGCTGGAGCCAATCGCCGGCAGACCGTAGTGGCGACGCACGGCATTCATCGGCCGGCAATGCAGCGCAAAGGCCACGGGCCGGACCAGCGAAAACACGGACTGCCCCACCCGCGGACCAAGCCAACGGGTAAACGGCAGGTCCGGCACCACATAACGCTGCCTGACGTGATCCGACCAGTAGGCGTTGGTAATGGTGATAAAGGGAACGCCTGCCAGCCGCGCGCTCACCTGCAGGGAAATACGGAAATCACCGACAATCACATCGGGCTGCACCGCGCCAATCAGGGCGCTGTCGGCCTCCACGTACTCGCGCAGGGTCTGCTCACTGTACACCGGATCGCCGTTAGCCAGCGCCTGCATAAACTGGCCGGGTTCTATGGAATCCAGATCGTGAAACGTCACCGGCAGTTCGCCCAGCAACGCCCGGTAGCGCGGATGCTGGGCCATGTGGATGTCATAACGCGTCGCATCCAGATACCCGCCAAGAACGGCAGGACGCGCCACGTGCGCGAGGGTGACAGCCTCGCTGAAAAAGAGGACTTTCGGTTTGCGGCCGGGTGTCAGCGGGGCGGCCATCAGTTACGCGTCGGCGGACTCGACATACAGCGATTCCAGCGGCCGCCTGATCGAGCGGGACTCCGGTGTAGGGCCGAACCCCACCCGCCCCATGTACACCCGTCGGGCAGGGTCTGCAGCCTCCGGCACCAGATCGGCCAGATCCTGCGCCAAACGCCCGGCCAGCGCCTGTTCCGACGCCACTTCCGTAAATGTCAGGCCCTGGCTGACGTAACGCGAAAAAATCACCGGGGTCATCTCCGGCTGAAACTGCAAACCCAGCTGGGCAGCCTGCAACCAGAAACGCTGCATGGCCGCTCCACCGGCAAGGTAGTCCTCCAGTGTTTCCAGGGGCCTGTCAGCCACGATAACAAAGTGCGCCGCGCAGTTGCGTGCGGTACGCCAGTCCATCTGCAACCGGGGCAGCCAGGTGCCGGCCAGGAAACGGTTCAGGAAACGCACCCTGGCCCCGGTGCCACCCAGTGCCCAGCGCATGACCTTGCGGGTCGGTAGGTCGAGGCCGATCCCCTGCTCTGGCAGGCGCTCTTCGCTGAACTGCACGCCCCACTCGATATTGCGCTTGTGCACTTCGTATGCTTCGGGAGTGGAAAGTCGAATGTGCGCGTTGTGAAACAACAGCTTCGCCATTCGGCCGAGGGATTGCTTGCCCTCGACCCAGGCGACGCGAAATCCGTCGCCCACCGCATCTTGTAGCGCGGCTTTCTGGACCTCGACCATGGGTTTGGTGGTAAAGGGCTTACGCTGGGTCACACGCGCCTTGATATAGGCCAGCAGCGGGTGAGGTTCGATACCGGCATCGGCGACAAGCCGCACGTCGATCAATGGACGCGTTTCGTCGCTGTCTGGCCGGACCGAGCAGTCCGCGCGCAACCCCTCTGCCGTAGCGGCGATGCGCAGCGTTTCCAGCATTGCACCGATCGCAATCTGGCTGGACGTTCCGTCCAGGTCGTAGACACACCAGTCGCGCGTATCGTTACCGTGCACCAGGATATGATCATCAGCGAGCACTTCGAAACGCCAGGGCTGGTCATTGTCGCCGCTGGGCGCCCAGCGCGCGAGATCCAGGATGCGTTCAAGCGGTGTCTCGCGCGGCTCATCTGCGACCGGTTGATCCGCTGCCGCCGCGGCCAGCCGGCGGCGAGCGACACTCAGCGCGAAGCGCTGCAACGGGTTGTTGTTGCCCCCGGGGCGCCAGGTGCGTGCGAGTTTGTTTCGGTAGGCATCGAAGTGAATACCCCGCGGCGCCGCCGGGACATCGCCACGGTTGAGCAGGATCTTCAGCGCATAGGTCCCGGCAAACCCCGCGCACAGCTCGCAGGCCATCGGCGTCGAGGGACCGCGCTTTTCTTCCATGTTGATTCGGCTGTCATCGACCAGGTAGGCCATGTGCAACGGCTGCGGCGCAAGGCCCAGCATGAAACGCAGCGCCTGCTCCTCGGCCGGCTGCCCCTCCATGCGGAAGTATTCCTCGAAACTCATCTCACCCGGGAGGAAACACAACAGCGCCGACCCCATACCCAGCGGCGCCGCGGTAATCGCGGGAATTCCCCGTTCATGACAGGCCGCGAAAACCGCGCGGCGAATATCCAGCGCGAAAAAGTCGATCGAGTCGACATACAGCGAGACCCCTTCGAGAAACTCGTCGAGATTTGCCTTGCTGACACCCTTGGGAAAAGTCTTGAGCGCCAGTTCCGGATTGACGCCCATGGCCAGCTCAGACATCACCTCGAGCTTGCTGCGCCCCAGGTGCGGCATGGAGGCACCGGCCTGCCGGTTGAAATTGGCGAGTTCGAACTGGTCAAAATCCGCGAGGTTGAACGCGCCCACCCCCAGGCGGGACAAGGTCAGCAGGTGGCTGCCACCCACGCCGCCCATGCCGGCAATAGCCACCCGCTTGTCACGCAGCACTTCCTGCTCGGTGCGGGTCACCCAGCCCAGATTGCGCGAGAAAGCCTCGTAGTAATCGAATGCCAAAACGTGCCCACTCCCCCGGTAAAATACCCCTGTTGCGAGTGCTGCATTTTCTCCGATGCAGGCACCCGATCAATCAGGTCAAATACTATGAGCGGCCTCTTGCCAACACAAGAAAATACCGGCTTTTTCGGCACTTTCAGGGCGTTTTTGGGAACAAATCACACACGGGGAACCGCTGCGGGAGGGTGGTGAATCTATTGCGAGTCAGGGCTAGCCTACGACGTCCGGTACAAAGCGGGCAGCATCGACCGATAATTTGCCATCCCGGGCAAAGGCTTCGCGGATGATCTGGTAGAAATCTCGCAATTCCGGCGCCATACCGGCGAGCGTTTCGCCCGTTTCAAAAAAGTAGGGTGCGCGCAGCCCGTGATACTCGACTTCGGTACCGGCGGGATGGACAACGATCCCGGAGCGCAACAGCAGGCGTGGCAAAAACGGCTCCATCATGGCGAAGCAGTTGGGGCGGCCGATCATTTCGCTCATGGCAAACGCCGACAGGATCGTCGCCACCGCGATCAGGGAAAAGGTTCGCTGCTCCCGCTTGCTGCAGTCAATCGCTGAAATTTCACCGAAGCGGGACATCTTCTCCCCGGCGCGGCGCCGGAACGCCCCGTCGACACCGAGGCGGGAAAACTCGCAAATGGTATCGCGCTGGCCGTCAAAAGCCCTGACGCGATCATGATCCAGCGCGTCGGCGCAGAATTTTTCCATCGGGAGCTGGGAGGACTCTGTCGCATGCACGAGGCGGGCGCAACCGGCCGGCAGACCCGATGCCTTGTGGACCACCACACAGTGGTCCGACACATCATCGAACTCGTCTCGCTCAAGCTTGTCGGGAAACGATGCGGCGGGCTCGTACTCGAATTCCTCGCAATAGACGCGATAGCGGATGGCGAAAACTTTCGCCCGCTGCTCTTCGGTGGTGGCCAATTCCAGGTCAAAATAGCGCGCGAAATCGTCAACCAGGGAAGGATTGGAGGAGTTGCCCATACTACCGTCCCGCTCTCAAGAGTTGCCCTTGTGACCAACCCTGTTGCAAACCCACAAGGTACACCACCACTGGCGGCTTCGCGAGCGCAACCGCGCGACTATCGAACAGCATCTGCCAACCTCTGGATCGACGAGGACAGGGCACCGTCGAGCAACTCGAACACGGCTTCGAAGCCCTCGGTGCTGCCATAGTAGGGATCGGGCACCTCGCGACGATCCTCCCCGGGGACCTGCGCCAACAGCAGGTGTATCTTGTGTTCGTGTCCTGCGGGACACAGGCGTAGCAAGTCTTCCATATTGGATTCGTCCATGGCCAGTACGAGGTCGCTGTTGACGATATCGCGCTCGGCCACCCGCCGGGCGCGCAATTTCGAGAGGTCGATCCCGGCCATGGCGGCGGCTCGCTCAGCCCGCGGGTCGGGCCGGCGGCCGGGCTGGGTCGTATGGGTTCCGGCTGAGACCACCTCGATCTCGTCACTCAATCCCGCCAGTTCCAACTGCGCACGCAGCAGACCCTCGGCCATGGGCGACCGACATATATTCTCCCTGCAGACCAGGAGAATGCGCTTCTTTTCTGTAAAAAATCCGTCAAAAACTCGCAGGGGCCGCCGCCAATCCATTACTCACCCCGCGCCAGCAGCGTTTTGACATACTTCACCGGCACCGCGTAACTAATGCCCGACGGACTGCTCAACATTGACTCGCGAGTGCTCTTGACCAGCACGCTGTTGAGCACACCGATCACCTCGGCAGAGTCGACATCGTAGACCGGGCTACCGCTGTTGCCCGGGTAGGCAACCGCATCGAGCTGGTACGCCATGTAACCTGCGCGTGCCCGCCAGACCTGCTCGCGTGAGAGCCTGCCCGCGTCCAGGGCCGGCTGCGCCATGGGCGTTATCGCCGCGATGATGCCCCTGTGCGTCACCGGGTACAATCCCAGCACCATGCCGATGGGAAAGCCGGTAAAGGCAATGGACTCCCCGGGGCGAACTTCGTCTGTGTCGGCAAGCGCCAGCGCGGGAAGCGCCGCCCCGTCAAAGGCGAGCAGGACCAGATCATGCGCCTCGTCCTGTGCGACCACCCGTGCGGGCCGCGCCTGCGCGGCTTTCCCATTGCCGACAAAGACGGCATGGGTCTGCTTGTTCTTGCTGTCGAGTGTGGTCGCCAGGACATGTTTGTTTGTAATCACGCGGTTGCCGTTGCCCACGACAAACCCGGTCCCCCTGTACACAATTCTTTCCACGCCCTTGACTGGCTGGCGCGGCGGATAGGCCGTACCGACGCCCACTACCGACGGCGCAACGCGCGAGATAGTCTCAGGCAAGCCCGCCCACGCAAGCCGGGAGCAGACCACGCAGACTAACAGCGCGAGGATGACAACACAGTTCGAGCGGTTTCCCATGTGCACTCAATCACAATTCACGCGCCATACCGTTGAGACCAGCACGTGGACAGCTGACAATTCGTCCTGATTGCCGACGACCTTGTACGCTACAATAGCACCCTTTCACAACGAGAGTGACAACCCCTGAGCCCCTTTCCCATGGCTGACCTGGTACACGAGTTCATCACGGATGGCGCGCGGACTTCTCCCCAGGCGCCCGCGCTTTTTTTCAAGGACGACCAGTTCAGCTACGAAGTGCTGGCCGACTCGGTTCAGCGTGCCGCTGCAGGTTTCCTCGCGCTGGGCCTGGACGCCGGCGAGCGCGTTGCCGTATTCCTGCCCAAGCAACCCGAAACGGTATTTGCCCTGTTCGGCGCCGCCGCGGCCGGCGGCTGCTTCGTGCCGGTCAACCCGATCCTGAAGCCGCGGCAACTGGCCCACATCCTGCCCCACTGCCAGGTACGCATCCTGGTGACCTCGGCCGCGCGCCTGGAAGGCCTGCGCACAGTACTCGATGATTGCCCGGAACTGCGGGCGGTTGTCCTGGTGGACGAGGCGGTCCCGGAATCCCTTGCGTCGCTGCCATTGCCGGTCCTGACCTACGCCGATCTGTGCGACCAACAAACCACGCGCGAACCCCATCGGCGCATCGATACAGACATGACGGCCATCCTGTACACCTCGGGCAGCACGGGCAACCCCAAGGGCGTGGTGCTGTCGCACCGCAATATGGTCGCCGGTGCACGCAGCGTCGCCAGTTACCTCGAGAATACGGCCGATGACAAGATCCTGGCCGTCCTCCCGCTGAGCTTTGACGCGGGGCTGAGCCAGCTCACCACGGCCTTTTCTGTCGGCGCTTCGGCGGTGATCATGGATTACCTGTTGCCGCGCGATGTCATCCGCGCAGTTGCCCGCCACGGCATCACCGGGCTGGGCGCGGTACCCCCGCTGTGGAACCAGCTCAAGGATCTGGAGTGGCCACCCGAGGCCGCAGCCTCCATGCGCTATATCACCAACACCGGTGGCGCCATGCCGGTGCCAACAACCCGCGCGCTGCAAAAGGCCCTGCCGGATACCGACATCTACCTGATGTACGGCCTCACCGAGGCGTTCCGCTCGACCTACCTGCCACCGGACCAGGTCAACGCGCGCCCCGAATCGATCGGCAAGGCGATCCCCAACGCCGACATCCGGGTCATCAACGAGCGTGGCGAAGAGTGTGGGCCAAATGAGCCGGGTGAACTGGTGCATCGCGGCGCACTGGTCAGCCTGGGCTACTGGAACGACCGGGAAAAAACCGACGAGCGCTTCAAGCCTGCACCCCTGCGACCCGGTGAAATACCCAACCCGGAACTGGCGGTGTGGTCCGGCGACCAGGTCATGCGCGACGAGGACGGCTATCTCTATTTCATCGCGCGCAAGGACGAAATGATCAAGACCTCGGGATATCGCGTCAGCCCGACCGAGGTGGAAGAAGTCGTGTACGCCTGCGCAGTGGTCAGCGGTGCGGCGGCCATGGGTGCGCCCCACGATGCCCTGGGCCAGGCCATCGTACTGGTCGTCACGCCGACAGCCGGCGCCGGGGATGATGTGACGGCAGAGGTAATGGCACACTGCAAAAAAGAGCTGCCGAACTTCATGGTCCCGCTCAAGATTGTGGTGCGTGATTCCCTGCCACAAAACCAGAACGGCAAGATTGATCGGCGCGCCCTGGCCGACGAATACCGCAACAGTTTTTCGGAAGACGCCTCATGAGTGATAAGACCGCCCCTGAACACGCCAGCATGTCGCACTGGCCCGTGGTCGACAACTGTCTGCAGGCCGGCGGGCGCACACTTGAAGCCATCGCGCGCGAGGTCGGCCGGACACCATTCTACGTCTACGACGGCACGCTCATGGCCGCGCGCGTGGAGCACCTGCGCACGGCGATGCCGGACAGGTTGTCTCTGCACTACGCCATGAAAGCAAACCCCATGCCCGAGGTCGTCAATCATCTGGCCGCCCTCACCGATGGCCTGGATGTCGCCTCCGCGGGCGAACTACGCGTCGCCATTGCCAGCGGGACGCAGGCGCGCGAGATCAGTTTCGCCGGACCCGGCAAGTCCGACGAGGATCTGGAGCAGGCCGTGGCCGCAGGCGTGATCATCAACATGGAATCCGAGGGCGAGATGCATCGCATTGCGGCAATCGCCGACACGCGCGGCGTACGCCCCCCCGTCGCAATCCGGGTGAACCCGGATTTCGAACTCAAGGCGGCGGGTATGAAGATGGGGAGTGGCCCCAAACCCTTTGGCGTCGACGCCGAGCGGGTGCCGGCTATGCTCGCCACGCTGGGCGAACTACCGCTGGATTTCGTCGGCTTCCACATCTTCAGCGGGTCCCAGAACCTGCGCGCCGACGCGATTATCGAGGCCCAGACACAGACCTTCGAACTCGCGGTGCGCCTCGCTGAGCACGCGCCGGCGCCCGTCCGCTGGCTCAACATCGGCGGCGGCCTGGGGATACCCTATTTCCCGGGTGAAGGCCACCTGGACCTCGCGCCGATCGCCGCCAACCTTGAACACCTGCTCGACACGGCCGAAACCACGCTCCCGGGGGCGGAGATCGTCATGGAACTGGGCCGCTACCTCGTTGCCGAGGCGGGCCTGTATGTGTTCGAAGTGGTCGATCGCAAGGAATCGCGCGGCCAGACCTTTCTCATCACCAATGGCGGCCTGCACCACCACCTGGCCGCATCGGGCAATTTCGGACAGGTGATTCGCAAGAACTACCCCCTGTGCAAGGCCATGGAAGTGGAGTCCGATGCGGTGGAGACGGTCAACGTCGTCGGCCCACTGTGCACGCCGCTCGATTTACTCG
>CAYGOX010000144.1:0-9269 GCA_964351485.1 uncultured Halioglobus sp. | reverse complement strand
TCACGACACTTCTGGCGGAACTCGCCGGCGCTGATCCTGGCCCCGGGCTTGCCGACTTTTTTCTCGACGTTGAGTTCGATAGGCAGGCCGTGACAGTCCCAACCGGGAACATAGGGCGAATCAAACCCCGACAGCGTCTTGGACTTGACGATAATGTCCTTTAGAATTTTGTTGACCGCGTGGCCAAGGTGCAGGTCGCCATTGGCGTAGGGCGGTCCATCGTGCAGCACAAATTTCGGCGCACCGGCGCGCGCCGCGCGAATTTTCTCGTACAACCCCATCGCTTCCCACTGGGCCAGCCGCTGCGGTTCCCGCTGGGCCAGGTTGGCCTTCATGGGGAATGCCGTCTGGGGCAAATTGAGGGTGTCTTTGTAATCAGTCATGCTTATCCAGGTTGATCCGTGTTGTCCGTCGTTGCCGCAAACCAGGTTCGCGCCTGTTCGATGTCCTGCGCGATGTGCTGCTTGAGTGCATCGATCGAGTCAAATTTTTGCTCCTCGCGGAGTTTGTGCCTGAAAGTCACCTCGATGTGCCGGCCATAGAGGTCAATCTCCCGATCCAGCAAATGCACTTCCAGGTTGGCCTTGATGCTGTCATCCACCGTGGGCCGCACGCCGATATTGGCAACCGCCGGCGCGTTGTCCAGGCCGGGCCCGTTCACCGTCACGACATACACACCCGACAGGGGCGCGCGCAAGCGCCGCAGGTCGACATTGGCGGTCGGCGTGCCAATGGTGCGCCCCAACTGCCGGCCGTATACGACGCGGCCCGAGATGCTGTAGGGCCTGCCCAGCAATCGCTCAGCACCGGCGAAATCTGCCTTTGCCAGCGCCCGGCGGATTCTCGTACTGCTCACCCGTTCGCCATCGATCGCGAAGGTCGACGTTGACCGCGCATCGAAGCCGTAACGCTTACCCTGCGCCTTGAGGAACCTGAAATCGCCCTCCCGGTCCGCACCGAAGCGAAAATCATCGCCGAGCACCACGTATTTCACGCCTAAGGCGGCGACAAATATATCGTCGACAAACTCCTGGGCCGTCTGGGTGCGAAACTTCTCGTTGAAGCGAATGCGCAACAACCTGTCCACTCCCAGCGCATCGAGCGCCCGGCATTTCTCCCAGAAACTCATGATCCGGGCAGGGGCCTTTACCGGCGCGAAATACTCGCGCGGCAGGGGCTCGAAGCAGATGATGAGCGAGGGTAACGCCAGCTCGCGGGATTTCTCGAGCAGGTGCGAGATCACCGCCTGGTGACCGCGGTGAACACCGTCGAAGGCGCCAATCGTCGCCACGCAGCCGTGGTGTCGTGGCCGCAAATTATGCAGCCCGCGAATCAGTTCCATGCGGGCGCTCATCCCGGTCAGCCCAAACGTCGCAGTATAGCGAAATTGCCCCCGGTAGCCTATCGCCGCAGGCCGGTCTATGCGCTGGTCGCGGGCGCGCGCAGGTGGTGCATCCGCGTACCGGCCAGCAGGTGCGCCCCAACGTACACGGCGACACCAACACAGACCAGGACCAACAATTCCAGGGTTCGCCTCTGCCAGCCCCACTCCAGCCAGTGCACCTCAGACGGCGTCAATCCGGCGAGCGCGGCCGCCATAACCGCAGTCGCAAACAGCATCCTTAGCCAGAAGGAGCGCCAGCCCCCGGCCGGGAGATACACCCCGGAGCGCCGCAATCCCCGCCACAGCAGACCGGCGTTGAGATAGGCGGCGAGACTGGTGGCCAGGGCCAAACCGACATGCCCCACATTCCAGTAGAACATCAGCGGCAGCACAAACACGAGATTCATCACCATGTTCGCGGCCATCGCTATCACCCCGATTTTGACCGGGGTACGCGTGTCCTGCCGGGCGTAGAACCCCGGCGCGAGCACCTTGACCAGCATGAAGGCAACGATACCCAGCGCATAGGCGCGCAGGCTGAGCGACGCCATGAATACGTCATTGCTGGTCAACTCACCGTAGTGAAACAGGGTCGTCAGCACCGGCTGTGCCAGCAGAACAAGCGCCACCGCAGCGGGTATACCCACGAGCAGGACACAGCGCAGGGCCCAGTCCAGCGTGCCGCTGAAATGCGCGGTCCGCGCCGCCGCCCGGTGGGCCGAGAGGGTCGGGAGAATGACGGTCGCAATGGCGATACCGAAAACACCCAGGGGAAGCTCGGCCAGGCGGTCGGAGTAATACAGCCAGGAAACACTGCCGGTCGGCAGGAAAGACGCCAGCACCGTGTCTAGCAACAGGTTGATCTGGGCTACGGATACGCCGAACAGCGCCGGCACCATCAGCGTCAAGATGCGCCGCACACCCTCGTCCTGGGTATCCCAGTAAGGTCGGGGGATCAGGTCGAGCCGGTACAGCGCCGGGACCTGGAACAACAACTGGATTACGCCGGCAAACAACACACCCCAGGCCAGGGCAAACACCGGCTCTTCAAACCAGGGCGCGGCGACGAGGGCGGCAAAGATCAGGCTGAGGTTCAGCAGGACGGGCGTAAACGCCGGGATCGCGAAACGACCGTAACTGTTGAGTATGGCTCCACAAAACCCCGTCATCGAGATCAGCATGAGGTAGGGAAAGGTTATCCGCATCATGTCCGCGGTCAGGTCGAACTTCGCCGGCTGGTCGATAAACCCCGGGGCGAGCAGGGCCGCGACCAGCGGCGCGGCGACGATGGTGATCCCGGTCAGGAACAGCAGCGTCCCGCCCAGCACTCCGGCCACGCGGTTGACCAGTTCCTGCACCGCGTGATGACTGCCACCGGACTTGTAGTCCGCCAGCACCGGCACGAAGGCCTGGGAAAATGCGCCCTCGGCAAATAGCCGTCGCAGGAAATTGGGCACCTTGAACGCCACGAAAAAGGCGTCCGCACTCGACCCGGCGCCAAACGCCGATGCAATGACAATATCGCGCAGCAGTCCCAGTACGCGGGAGATCATGGTCATGCTGCCGACCAGGACACTGGAACGCGCCAGGCCGTGACCCCGGGTATCGCTGACCTTGGACATTTCCTCTGACATGCTGTGCTGCAGGCGCGGCAGGAAACCTACCGCCAGCGCTCCCGCAGTGCATCGCCATGCCGGGCAAGCCACAGCAGGGCGATCAGTGTATGGCCGTTGGGCACGCGGTCAGCCGCCAGCAGGCGCATGGCCTCGCTGCGCGGTACGGCGTGTACCAGAATATCCTCGCCCTCCTCCGCGACCCCGTGAAATCCGCCGATGGAAGCGCTCTGCACGCGCCCGCAGAACAGGCGCACCTGCTCCGAGCAGGCACCGGCACTGGGAAAGACCGTGGCAATAGGCTCCAGCTCAGACAGGGTACAGGCGGCCTCTTCCATCGCCTCGCGATGAACCACCGCCTCGTCAGTCTCTCCGGGTTCGACCACCCCGGCGATCAGCTCGAGCATCCACGGGCTGTCGCTGCCCCGGATCGCACCGGCGCGAATCTGTTCGATGAGGACGAGTGAATCGTCCTCGGGATTGTAAGGCAGCACACCAACCGCGTCGCCGCGCTCGAACACCTCGCGCGTGATCGTATCGCTCCACTGCCCGTCAAAGCGGCGGTGCCGCAGCGTGAGCCGGCGCATGGCGTAATGCCCCTGCCATACCCGCGAATCCTCCAGCACCTGCACATCCTGTGCGCCGAAGCGAAGCTCGAAGGCCATCAGAAACGACTCGCCGTATACCAGTTGACGTCGCGCGCATGCCGGTCGACCTGGTCGACGACATCCAGCACCAGGGCAAACAACGCCATCCGCACGAGCAGACCGTTGTCGGTCTGGCGGAAAATCGCCAGGTTCGGGTTGTCGTTGAGATCGTCATCCAGCTCGCGGGCGTTCTCCCGCGAGTCCCGCGGCAATGGGTGCATGATGACCGTGTTGGGTTCGCAATGGTGCGTGTAGATACTCTGATTGAGCCGGAAGCGACCGCGGTACAGGTCGGCCTCCTCCTGCGAATCAAATCGCTCCTCCTGGATGCGCGTGGAGTACACGATATCGACGTGGGCAATACTCTGCTCCAGCTGGTCGGACTCGAGCACTTCATGCCCGGTCTCGCGCAGGCTCTGGACAATATCGCCAGGCATGCGCAGTGCGTCCGGCGACACCAGCACCACCTGGACGCCCGGGTACAGGCTCAGCAGTTTGCACAGTGAGTGCACCGTGCGACCGTAGCGCAGGTCGCCGACCATGGCGATGCGCAGCTGATCCAGGGATCGGCCCCGGGCCGCCAGCTCGCTGCGGATGGTGTACAGGTCCAGCAGGGCCTGGCTGGGATGCTCGTTGCTGCCGTCGCCGCCATTGATCACCGGGACGCGACTGGCGGCGGCAAACTCCGCCACCGATCCCGCAGCCGGATGGCGCATGGCGATGACATCTGAATAGCCGCTCAGGACCCTCGCCGTGTCGTACAGCGACTCGCCCTTGGCAATGGCGGAGTGCTCAAACCCGGTCGTCTCGCGCACCTCGCCACCGAGCAGGTTGAAGGCGCTGCCGAAACTGACCCTGGTGCGGGTACTGGGCTCGAAGAACATCGCGCCGAGGATGGCGCCACTGAGGACGCGCGTGATCCGCTTGCGGTGAGCGTAGGGGGCCATGCGATCGGCCACCGAGAAGATACGCTCGACATCTTCCTGTTCAAACTGCTCGATGGAAAGGATATGACTGCCGGCGAACTGCACGTTGGGCTCCTGCACTGGCCGCTCAGGCGGCTCTACGTAATGAGGGGCATTATAGAGTCCGCACCGGGCGCTGCCCATGTGCGTAATACCGATTTGCGAAGCTGACAGGTCAGGCCAGAAGCTGATCGGCCCAGGCCAGCAGGTCCTCCAGCAGTGCCCGGTCGCCGGGTGTGGTGGCGGGATCGTCCAGACGGGCCTCGATCTCGGCGTGAAATTCCTCCATGCACAGGCTGGCGCCGTACTCCGGTTCGGTGAGACGGGCGTAGCGATATTCCTCCCACAGCGCGCGTTCCTCGGGGGTGAGGGTGTCCGGGAAATTGCGGGCGCGGTAGCGGAACAGCATCTCGGGGAGACGCCGGTCTTCGAAGGCAAACTGGGTCTGGGCCAGTTCGTATGGGTCCAGCGCGCGCAGCTGGTCCATCATCTGCTTGTCGTTGTCTCCGAAAAACCCACCTCCGTAGAGCATCCGGTCCGGATCAGTAACCTCGTCAAACTGGCGCTGCCGGTAAATGGCCTGGAGCCTGCCGGTGAATTCCTCGGTGTGACTCGCGGCATGCTCGCGCAGCAGCGCCAGGTGGCGGCGACAGGTTTCACCATCAATGCCCAGGCGCTTCGCTGTGGCCGGATCAGCCATCTTCGCCGGGAGGAGTACAGGGCAGCGATTGAGGTGGACCGTCTTCAGGCCGAGGCGCTCCTGCCCCTCGGGCAGATCCTCCGAGCGGGTGTAGAGCCGCGCGGCCAGCTCTTCCGGCGAGAGGTCAAACAGCGGTGCGGGATCCGAGGCCAGGTCGAAACAGAGAATCTCGTTCTTGTTCACCGGGTGCAGCGCCAGCGGCACGATCAGGGCAATATTGTGGCGGCTGGCGCCGAACATGCCGGACACGTGCAACACCGGCTTCATGCCCGGCACATCGAGCTGCTCCATCGCCGAGCGCTTGTCCCGGTGCGACAGCAGGTAATCGTAGAGGCGCGGCTGGCGATCGCGCACCAGCCGGGCCACGGCGATGGTCGCGTACACATCCGAGAGCGCATCGTGCGCGGATTCGTGACCAATGCTGTTGGCGCGGGTCAGGTCCTCCAGCCGAAAACTGGGCAGGCCGTCCTCGCGCAGCGGCCACTCGATTCCCTCGGGGCGCAGCGCATAGGTCGTGCGCAGCATGTCGATAATGTCCCAGCGCGAGTTGCCGTTCTGCCACTCCCGGGCGTAGGGATCGAAGAAGTTCCGGTAGAGTGTGTAGCGCGTGACTTCGTCGTCGAACCGGATCGAGTTGTAACCCACGCCGCAGGTGCCCGGACGGGCAAGTTCGCGGTGGATACGTGCGATGAACTCGCACTCGGGCAGGCCCTCGGTCACCGCCTTTTGCGGCGTGATGCCCGTGATCAGGCACGCCGCCGGGTGCGGCAGAAAATCGTTGGCCGGCTTGCAGTAAACCGTCAGCGGCTCATCGATAATATTGAGATCCGCGTCGGTACGCACGCCGGCAAATTGCGCCGGGCGATCGCGCGACGGATCCGCACCGAAGGTCTCGTAGTCGTGCCAGTAGAACGTGGTCGCAGCCAAGGCGCTACCACCCCGCTTCCCGGCCCGGGCCGCGGCTAGACAACCGTCAGGGCCTGCTCTTCGATCTTGGCCTGCCAGATTTTGGGGCCGACCTCATGCACGGACGTCCCACGTGCATCCACAGCGACACTCACCGGCATGTCTTTCACCTCAAACTCATAAATCGCTTCCATACCGAGCTCTTCAAAGGCGACCACCCGTGCGGAGGTAATCGCCTTGGACACCAGGTAGGCGGCGCCGCCTACAGCCATCAGGTAAACTGCTTCGTGTTTCTTGATCGCCTCCACGCCGACCGGACCGCGCTCAGCCTTGCCGATCATGCCCAGCAGACCGGTTTTCTCGAGGATAAAGTCGGTAAACTTATCCATGCGGGTTGCCGTGGTGGGGCCGGCAGGACCCATGACCTCGTCGCGGACGGGGTCGACTGGGCCGACGTAGTAGATGAACCGACCCGCCAGGTCGACACCCTCGGGCAGGCCCTCGCCGCTCTCGATCAGTTCCTTCATTTTCTTGTGCGCCGCGTCACGCCCAGTCAGCATCTTGCCCGACAACAGCAGCGTGTCACCCGGCTGCCACTGCGCCGCTTCTTCGCGGGTCACCGTGTCGAGATTGACCCGGCGCACGTCGTCGCTCACCTCCCAGGTGATGTCCGGCCAGTCGTTGATATCCGGCGGCGTCTGCAGCGCGGGACCAGACCCGTCGAGCACGAAGTGCGCGTGACGCGTGGCCGCGCAATTGGGGATCATGGCCACGGGCAAGGACGCGGCGTGGGTGGGATAGTCGTGAATCTTCACGTCGAGCACGGTGGTAAGCCCGCCCAGACCCTGGGCGCCGATACCGAGTTTGTTCACCGCTTCCATGATTTCCAGGCGGAGTTCCTCGACCCGGTTGGCAGGGCCGCGCTCACGCAGTTCGTGAATATCGATCGGCTCCATCAGCGATTCCTTGGCCATGACGGCCGCCTTTTCCGCGGTGCCGCCAATACCGATGCCGAGCATGCCCGGCGGACACCAGCCCGCGCCCATGGTCGGCACGGTTTTGACGACCCAGTCCACGATGCTGTCCGACGGGTTGAGCATCGCCAGCTTGGATTTGTTTTCCGAACCACCGCCCTTCGCCGCCACCTGCACATCGACGGTGTCGCCCGCAACGATTTCGGTGTGGATGACCGCGGGGGTATTGTCCCGGGTGTTCTGGCGGGCGCCGGCGGGATCGGCCAGGATCGACGCGCGCAGGACATTGTCGGGATGCGTGTAGGCCCTGCGGACGCCTTCGTTGATCATCTCGCTCAGTGACATTTCGGCATCCCAGCGGACATCCATGCCCACCTTCACAAAAACGGTGACGATGCCCGTGTCCTGGCAGATCGGGCGATGCCCCTGGGCACACATACGGGAGTTGATCAGTATCTGCGCCATCGCGTCCTTGGCGGCCGGGTTCTGCTCACGCTCGTAGGCGGCGTGCACGGCCTGGACAAAATCGACGGGGTGGTAATAGGAGATGAATTGCAGCGCATCGGCAACGCTGTCGATAAGGTCGTCCTGGCGAATGACGGTCATGGCGATAGTCCCGTAAAGCAATAAATTACTGGCACCGGGAGTATACACCCGGTGCCACACATGAGGTGGGTTAGATCACGCTCAGGGCGCGCTGCGCAGCGCCGACAACGACGTCTGCAATTCGGAGAGGCTGGCGTTCACCTGACGGCGGAACGCGTTGATGGAATTGACCCACTCCTCGTTTCCCTGGACACGTTTGTCGAGCTTGCTCAACTCCAGGCTGATTTTGTTCAGCGTATCGGCCACCCGCTCGACCTCCGCCTGATTGGTGCGGGCGCTGCTCATCAGCCGCGACATATCGCCGGCTACACTCTTGAGCTTGGCGAGCTCGGCAGTGGCCGAGGCCAGTTCCTTTTCAACGCCGCCGATCGACCCCTCGAGCGCGCCGATGGAACTGGTGTGTTTGCCGCTGGAGGCCTCAAGCGCCGACAGTCGCTGCTTGGTCTTCTTCCAGACATTGTCCCAGAGTTTGCGAACCTCCGACTCCAGTTCCGAAATCTTGACCGCCTGGACCGCGGCGTTCTGGTTCATGCCCTCGTCGGTATCGGACAGCCTGGCCTCGAGATCACCAATGCGGGCGGCATACCCGGCCATCGTGCGCTCGGCCTGGCGCAGTTCCGCCTGTAACTGCCATGCCCAGGCACAGGCGATTGCAGCAACGGCCAGCGCCACGGCAATGAACAGCCGCGCCAGCCAGCCGGCGCCGGACCGCGCCGGTGCAGCCGAACCCGAACGACCATTTGTTGCCCCCCGGGTACGACCCGAGGCGCCGGCAGATCGACCGGGCGCGTTTTCCCGCGCGGGCACGATGGAGGGGATGTCATCAATATCGTCGTTGGACATAACAGCAGAAAGGCCTGGTCAGCGAATGCGCCAATTATACATACCCCGGCCCACGCCAGAACGAAAAAAGCCGGGAAAAACCCGGCTTAAATCGGTGAGGGAACGCGTTTACAGGAACGCGAGCAATGCCCAGATAACCGCGGTCAGGGCGATGCTGCAATGGATCACGCCCTTGACGCTGGCCATCGGGCCGAGCTTGCCGAACAGGGCGTTCAGCTCAAGGGCCACGATCAGTGCAATGGCCGCGTAGAGGCCAACGCCGCCTGCGTCTTCAATGTAGAGGTGCTTGGAGGCCAGCATGCCAAACAGCACGGGGCCGGAGAACAGCGTGTTGGTGCGCGAAGCCAGGCCGGCTTTCGCTGCGTTTGCAGGGCCGTCACCAGGCTTGAGGCCGATAACCACCTGCTGCGCCGGCCAGATCACCAGCCAGACGTTCAGGAACATGAAGATACCGGCAATGGCACCCACCCAGATGACCGCCTGGCCCTCAAAGTTGGTGGTCGCACCGATCGAGTGCAGCAGGTACAGGCCCGACAGGAACGTGAACATCGCGCCCCAGCGGAACCACCACAGCGCCCGCGGCGCCAGTTTTTTCACCGCGTCAGCTTTGGCGTCTGCCTCGGCTTCCTTG
>CAYGOX010000143.1:7844-9301 GCA_964351485.1 uncultured Halioglobus sp. | reverse complement strand
TCGGCATGGGCAATATCGCGCCGGCACTGGCCGGACTCGCGATCACGCCCTCGGTAACGCGCTGCGACGAACTGGTCGTGGCCGATGTCTCCAACTGGGCGGCATACGGTATCATCGCGCTGCTGGCGCGGTGGACCGGACGCGACCTGCTCGCAGAAATCGCCCCGCTGGCAATATTGAACTACCTTTCGAGCCTTGGCAGTGTTGACGGCGTTACCGGAGCCAATACACTGACCGAGGATGGTCTCGACGCAGTCGAGGGCATGGCCGTCATTGAACGACTGCGCGAGCTGACCGGTTTTTCACCGGCGTGAGCGGCAGGACACCAGCACCGATAACTCATTCACGCCGCCGGGAGTCGACAACCAGCATGGATACGGTTTATCTCAACGGGGACTATATGCCGATGGCCGAGGCGCGCATCTCGCCGATGGATCGCGGCTTCCTGTTCGGCGACGGCATTTACGAGGTCATTCCCTCTTACGACGGCCGCCTGGTCGGCTGGGGCCCGCACATGGAGAGGATGCAGGCCGGACTGGATGCGATTGAAATCGCGCTGCAGATCGACAAGGCCGCCTGGCGCGACATCGCGCAAACGCTGATCGACCGCAACGGTGGCGGCAACCTCGCCGTGTACTTCCACGTGAGCCGGGGTGCGGACACGCGGCGCCACCACACCTACCCCGACAACCTGGTGCCGACCGTCTTCGCGTTCGCCTACGCCATTGGACCGGCACCGGAGGCAAACATCGACACGGTACAGCGCTACACGGTAATTACCGCGCAGGATATCCGCTGGCGCCGTTGCAACATCAAGACAACCGCACTGCTGGGCAACGTGATGCACATGCAGCACAGCCATGCGCAGGGACACAACGAAACGATTCTGTACAACGAAGACGGCGAACTCACCGAAGCGGCGGCCTCCAACGTCTACGTGGTGCGCGACGGCAAGGTCGCCACCCCGCGACTGGACCACCAGAAGTTACCCGGCATCACCCGTCAGTTGCTGCTCGAGATACTGCGCGCCGACGGCAGCATTCCCATCGAGGAACGCGTGGTCACCCTGCACGAACTGCGCTGCGCTGACGAGGTCTGGCTGTCGAGCTCGAGCAAGGATCTCGCGCCGGTGGTCGAGGTCGACGGGCACCCGGTGGGCGACGGCAAGGTCGGGCCGGTGTGGCTGGCCGCACAAACGCTGTACAGCAGGAAGAAGTTCGACTTCTGATGACACGTCCCACCGTTGCGACAATCAGCCGCGCCGCGCTGCGCCACAACGCCACCCTGGCCAGGGAGATCGCCGGCAATGCTCGCGTGATGGCGGTGGTCAAGGCCGACGCCTATGGGCACGGTGCGGCCGAGGTCGCGCGGACGCTGGCGGGACAGGTCGATGCGCTGGCCGTGGCCGCGCTCGAGGAAGCGATCGAACTGCGCGAGGCCGGCATAGACAGCCCGAT
>CAYGOX010000143.1:5813-7834 GCA_964351485.1 uncultured Halioglobus sp. | reverse complement strand
GGCGTGTTTGCCCGCGATGAACTGGACCTGGCCGCAGAACAGCGGCTGTGGGTGACGGTTGAAAACACGCGGCAGCTCGAGATGCTCACTACCGCGCAGCTAGCCAGCCCTGTCACCTGCTGGCTCAAGACCGATACCGGCATGCACCGCCTTGGGCTGCCCCCGCAGGAGGTCCCCGCTGCGCACGCACAGTTGTGCGCCGCCGCCAGTGTGGCCGGCGACGTGGTGCTTTTTACCCATTTTGCCGATGCGGAAACCGTTGGCAGCGAGGTCACCCGACGCCAGCTCGAGCGCTTCGATGCCATTGAACTTGCGGCACCGCGCAGTGCATGCAACTCCGCGGGCCTTCTCAACCTGCCGCAGGCGCACCACGACTGGGTGCGCCCGGGCTACCTGCTCTACGGCAATTCGCCACTGACGGCGCCCAACCAGCAGACCGACGCACTGCGCCCTGCGATGACGCTGCACTCACAGGTGAGTTCCGTGCGCACGATTGAGCCCGGGGAATCGGTAGGCTACGGCGGTACCTGGGTGGCCTCGAGACGCTCCACCATCGCAACAGTGCCCATCGGTTATGGCGACGGTTACCCACGCGGCGCGCCCGCGGGCACACCGGTGCTGGTCGACGGGCGGCGGGCGCCGCTGGCCGGGCGCGTGTCGATGGACATGATAACCGTGGACGTCACCGACCTGCCGCCACCGGCGATCGGGAGCCCGGTCGTGCTCTGGGGCACCGATCTCGCCCTGCATGAAATCGCCGACCATGTCGGCACGAACGGCTACGAACTCACCACGCGGATGCCCCGCCGCACGCCCCGCGTATTCACCGATGACTGACCCGCTCCCGGGCGACCCCGCCACGCTGCGCGACCTGGTGGCCCATCGCGCAAGCCTGAACGGCGACGCGCTCGCGCTGCGCTGCGGCGAAGAGCAGCTCGACTACCGGAGGCTTAAGCAACGTATCGATAATATCGCTGCGCACCTGGCTACGGTGGCAAAACCCGGCGAGCGCATCGCCGTCCTGTCGTGGAACTCGATCGCGTACGTGGAACTATTGTACGCGGTCCCGGCGGCAGGGATGGTGCTGGTGCCGCTCAACGCGCGACTGGCGCCCGCCGAGTGGGCCTATCAACTCGCGCACAGTGGCGCTACCTGTGTGCTGGCACAGCACGCGTTCCTGTCGCAACTGGCAGGCGTGACCGAACTGCCCGTCCACGAGATGGACCAGACCTGCGCGCGCTGGGGCGACACCGACCTGGCGGCCACGCCGCCTGCGGTGACGCCCGCCGACCCGGCCTGGCTGCTCTACACCTCCGGCTCGACCGGTCGCCCCAAGGGCGCGGTGCTGTCTCACCGCGCGCTGCTCGCCGGCCTGCGCTCGGCCCGACTGGGACGCCCGGTGCGCGAGAACGACACCTACTTCTACCCGTTTCCACTGTTTCATGTGGCGGCCCACAACGTGTTGCTGCAACACGCCTTCGGCGCCTGTGTGCTGCTCAGCGCGGCCTTCGACGCCGCCGCGACGCTGAGCGCCTGTCGAGAGCAAGGCGTCACCACTCTCTCACTGGCCCCGACGATGATCGCGATGCTGCTCGATCACCCGGAGTTCACACCGGCCGACCTGAGCGGCGTGCGCACGATCGGCTACGGCGCGTCCGCCATGCCGCTGGACCTGCTCGAGCGCCTGCAGGCGGTGTCGGATGTTGGCCTGTGCCAAAGCTACGGCATGACCGAGCTGTGCGGCAGTATCGCATTCCTGACCGAGGCGGATCACCGCGAAGCGCTCTCAGGCGACGCCGGATTGCTCAAAAGCGTCGGCAGACCGCTTGAGACTGCGCAGGTTCGCATCATCGCCGACGATGGCAACCCCACCGCGCCCGGCGGCACGGGCGAAATTGCCGTGCGTGCCGAGCAGTGTTTCAGCTACTACCTCGACGATCCCGCGGCCACCGCCGCCACCCTGGTCGACGGCTGGCTACACACCGGGGACATGGGGCGCTTCGATGACAACGGCTACCTGT
>CAYGOX010000143.1:820-5803 GCA_964351485.1 uncultured Halioglobus sp. | reverse complement strand
GACGCCGTCGCCGATTGCGCCGTCATCGGCCTGCCCGACGAGCGCTGGGGGGAGCGCGTCAGCGCCGTGATACAGCTGCGTCACCCGGTCGATGACCAGCAGCTGGAAGCACACTGTCGTGCGGCGCTGGCGGGCTACAAGACGCCGCGCACCTGGCATCGCGTCGACAGCCTGCCGGTCAACGCTGCAGGAAAAGTGGACAAGCCCGCGCTGCGCGCGCGGTTTCAAACCGGCTAGGTGTTGTCCTGCGAGTCGAGGAAGTCGGAAAACTCGTTCTCGTAAAGCCTGAACAACACCAGCGTCACAGAGAAAATAATCGGGCCGTAGATCAGCCCCATCAACCCGAATACGTGCAAGCCACCGATCAGTGAAAAGAACACGATGACGGTATTCATGCTGGCGCCCTGCATGAACAGCGGCCGCAGAAAGTTGTCGACAGAACCCACGACCAACACGCCCCAGGCAACCAGGAACAGCGCGTAGCCCATCTCCCCCGTGACCGCCAGGTATATCGCTGCGGGCACCCAGACCAGTGCCGTACCCACGATCGGGATCATCGAGGTGAACGCCATGATCGTACCCCAGAAAATCGCCGGGATACCGCAGATCCACAGCCCGATACCACCGATCACACCCTGTGTCAGCGCCGTGAGCAGGGACCCGAGTAGCGCCGACTTGCTGACCTCACGCACCTCGTTGATCAGCACGTCTTCCTGAGTCCGCGACAGCGGCAGAGCATGGCGGATAAAGCCGATCAGGGCATCGTGATCTCGCAGCACGAAAAACAGGACAAACAGGAGCAGCAGGATGTTCACCATGAACCCGGTGATACTACCCACCAGCGCCGTAGAGACACCGGCAAACTGCTTGCCCATGGCGGCCGCCGCAGAGAGCGCCTGCGCCCGGATGGTCTTGCTGTCGGTCGCGCCGGCCGGCAGCACCTGCTCCAGGCGCGAACGGATTTCCAACACCCAGGGCTGGGCGAGAAACTCGGCGACATTCTCTTCCGTCGCCCAGTCGCGCAGGGTCAGCGAATAGCTGATGCCCTGCTTCAGCACGGCAACCAGCAGCAGCGTGAAAGGAATCAGGCAGACCAGGAACAGGATAAAGCAACTGACCAGCGCCGCACTGTTGGAGCGACCGCCTAAGCGTTGTTCGAGCCTGAGATGTAGCGGGTAGGCCAGCATCCCGATCAGGATGGCCAGCACAATGGACTGGAGGTAGGGTTCAATCAGCCAGTACGAAGCGTAGAGGGCCAGCGCCAAAAAAATCAGCAGAACGATCTGGTTGGGCCGACCCTCAAACGCGGACTTCATACCGGCGTTAACTTACCTCAGCTTGACGGAACCTCAGACGTGCAGCTCGGGCAGCGCGTGGCAGCCAACGGGATGCTGCTGAGGCAGAACGGACAATCCTTGGTAGTGACTTCCTCTTCCTCTTCCTTCTGCAGCTTGTTGATGCTCTTGATCAGCAGGAACACGGCGAAGGCAACAATAAGGAAGCTGATCACCGAGTTGAGAAAGACACCGTAGCTGACGACCACGGCGCCGGCGGCCTGTGCCGCTTCGAGGGTCGCGTAGGGCCCGGCGGTAGAGCCTTCCTGCAGGGTGACAAAGAGGTCAGAGAAATCCACCCCACCGAGCAACAAACCAATCGGGGGCATGATCACATCTGACACGAGGCTCTTGACGATGGTGCCGAACGCCCCGCCGATGACGATACCCACCGCCATGTCGACGACATTACCGCGCATCGCAAATTTTTTGAATTCCTGCAGCATATGCTGTTCCCTCTTCTTTTTCCGTCTTAGCGAATCGCTGATGATAGTTCACGGGCGCCGGGGGCCTGTTATAACGCCCGGTACCACGGGGTGTGGGACACTGGCCGCCTTGCGGGACGACCATCAAATCTTCGGTGAGGCCCCGGTAAATGTCAACGAGGCAAATGTAAAGGAAGTGCTAGGAATTGGCGTGTTCCTGCTGCGAATCGGCGAACTTGATACGCTGGATTTGCGACATGAAACACCAGGGCACGCTCAGCAGTTTCTGCAACTCGGCAGAAGGCACGGGTTTACTGAAAAAATAGCCCTGCATAGCGCGAACGCCGGCGCCAGACAGGAAGCGAAACTCCTCCTCTGTCTCGACCCCCTCGGCGACCGAGCGCAGGCGCAGACTGCCGGCCATGGCTATCAGTGCCCTGACCAGGTTGGCATTACCCAATTGGGTATTACAGCCGGAAACGAAGCTCCGGTCGATTTTCAACTCGTTGAACGGGTACTGGCTGAGGTACGTGAACGGGGCCGGGGTTGTCCCGAAGTTATCGATGGCCAGGTAGACCCCCATATCGGCGAGCTCGCGCAGTGAGCGAATTGTCGTGGTGTCGTTATCCACCAGGATTTCCTCGGACAGCCCCAGCTCGACCGAATCAGGCGGCAGCCCTGTGTCGGCCAGTACCGACTTCAGCGTGGCAGTGAAACGCTCGGTGAACTGGTAGCGCGACACGTTGACCGCCACCCGCGGCAACTCCAGACCCTGGGAGCGAAATTCCACCAGCTGGCGGCAGGCCTCTCGCAGCACCCAGTCGCCCAGCTGATCCATCAGGCCGATTTCCTGCGCCAGCCCGATAAACCGGAACGGCGGCACCTGGCCGAACTCGGGGTGCTCCCAGCGCAGCAGTGCTTCGGCGGCGATGATAGAGCCGTCTACCGTATCCACCTGGGGCTGGTAATGCAGGAGCAGTTCCTCGCGCTCGACGGCCTTGCGCAAATCGGCCTCGAGCTTGATCTGGTCCAGACCGCCGGTATCCATGTCGCGCTTGTACATCTCAAAGCCGCCCGCCGGCTTTTCGCGGGCGTGGTGCATGGCGCTGGCGGCCGCGCGCATCAGGTCATCGACCTCGCTGCCATCATCGGGCGCAACCGCAATGCCGATACTGGGTGTCACCACCAGTTCGTGTTCTTCGATTTCAAACGGAGCGCGCAGCGCATCCACCACCCGCTGCGCGACCACGCGCGCCGACTCGCGATCATCGAGCTGGTTCAACACCAGTGAAAATTCGTCGCCCCCGAGCCGGGACACGTCGATGCGCGGCCCACTGCCGGTGTAGTGGCCGACCATGTCGCTGCTGCGCAGGCAGCCGGTCAGGCGCTTGGCGACCTCGGTCAGGAGGCTGTCCGATGCACGTCGACCCAGCGTGGTATTGATCCGCTTGAACTGTTTGAGCGAAACAAAAAGCAGCGCCAAAGGCTGCCCGCTGCGCACGCTCATCGGCAGCAGCATCCGCAATTGTTCCGCAAACAGGGTCTTGTTCGGCAGTGCCGTGAGACTGTCGTAATACGCCAGACGATGCAGCCGTTCGTTCGCCTCGGTGATTTCTTCTGTCGCCCGGCTCAATTCCTCGTCGCGCTGCGAGAGCTTGGAAGCGCTCTCGTCGACCTTGAGGCTTAGCAGCCGGCGATCGACCTCCAGCTCCTTCTGGAAGTTGGCGACGCCATCGATCAGCTTGTTAAAGCCCTCCACCACCTCGCCAACCTCGCCGCCGGCACTGACCTCAAGTGGCTCGGCAGTACCGCCGTCGACAATGGCGCGCGCCGCCTCGCCCACCTGGCGCAGCGGCGCTGTGAAGCGACGCAGGACGAGAAAAATACAGCCCGCTGTCAACAGCACGCCGAGGACGTACAGCGCAAGCAGTGGCAGGGCCTGGCGAAGCGCGGCAGAGACAAAATCGGCTTCGGACCGAACCACGTGAAGGTAGCCCATCACCACCTTCGACGTGTTGGCATCGGGTTCAACCAGCGCTGAAAAATACTGCGCGTCGGAAAGACCCGGCCGGGTCGGGTTGACCACTGAAAGTACGGGCACCGTGAGATGGAGATTGGCCGGATCGCCCAGCAGACTCTGCCGGAAGCCCGGCGGTCGCGGCAATCCTGCTGAATCGAAGGCACGCAACGCCGGATCATAAACCGCCGCATCGCCTCGCAACTGCGCCATCGTGGGAAGATCGACCTTGGAGAGCCCGGACTGGTCGCGCTGGACGAGCCGGGCACCGGCGCTGTTATACAACGCCGCCAGCCGCGCCATGTCGGAGGTGGCGAAGGGGGCGAGATCGTGGTGCAGTTTACGCAGGTCGGCGCGGTAAATGCCCACCTGTAGTGCCGGGCGTGCGGCGACTTCGGCGGCCACGTCTGCCGACCACTGGTCCAGCGCGCGCCGGTATTCCCCGGTCAGCATCCGGTCGGCCAGCACCAGGCCAAGCAGCACAGTGATAGCCAGGTAGAGGGCGGTCGTTTTTCCCGCAATTCGCACAGTCAGACTCCAGTGCCCGGTCTGTCATTGGCCCCGCCCGCCCACTGACCGGCCCGACGAGACGAATAGCGGCTCGGGACACGGGCTGCTGCGGACAGGGCTCTTATTGTCGTAAGATAGCGGCCTTGATCTTCGGACTATAGTCGGTTTGAACCACAGGTTCCCCGACAAATTCACACTGCAAGGAACTGTCATGAGCAACGAAACCGGATACGTCCCCCCCAGGGTCTGGCAATGGGATTCAGAAAATGGCGGACGCTTCGCCAAGATCAACCGCCCGATCGCCGGCCCCACACACGATCACGAGCTGCCCACCGGTGACCACGCGCTGCAACTCTACTCGCTGGCGACCCCCAACGGCGTCAAGGTGACGATACTGCTCGAGGAGCTCCTCGAACTGGGCATCAGCGAGGCCGAGTACGACGCGTTCATTATCAACATCGGCGACGGCACACAGTTCGGCAGCGGGTTCGTCGACATCAACCCCAATTCCAAAATCCCCGCGCTACTCGACCGCAGCACCGATCCGGGCACCCGCGTCTTCGAATCCGGCGCGATCCTGCTGTACCTCGCCAACAAGACCGGCCGCTTCTTTCCCGAGGACCTGCGCGGCCGCATCGAGGTCAGCCAGTGGCTCAACTGGCAGATGGCCGGCCTCGGGCCGATGACCGGGCAGTAC
>CAYGOX010000143.1:0-810 GCA_964351485.1 uncultured Halioglobus sp. | reverse complement strand
AAGTTCGGTGCGTTCCTGCCGACAGAATCACCGGCGCGGGGCGAGTGCCTGTCCTGGCTGTTCTGGAACATCGGCAGTGCCCCCTTCCTCGGCGGCGGCTTCGGTCACTTCTACGCTTACGCGCCGGAGAAGTACGAATACCCCATCAACCGCTATGCAATGGAGGTCAAACGTCAGCTCGATGTGCTCGACCGCAACCTGGCGGAGCGGCAGTTCCTGATCGGCGACCAGTACACCATCGCCGACATGGCCAACGTGGCCTGGTACGGCGCGCTCGTAACGGGTGATATCTACCAGGCGCAGGAGTTTCTCGACGTGGGTTCCTATGAAAACGTCGCGCGCTGGACGAGGGAAATTGAAGCCCGCCCCGGTGTACAGCGAGGGCAGCGGGTGAACCGGGTCTGGGGACCGGAAGAACTGCGGGTGCCGGAACGACACAGCGCAGACGATTTCAAGTAAATCGAGAGAAAGGGAAGGGATATTGCGTGGAGAGTCTGGCCTCCACGCAGGTCAAGAAATTGAACCCTACTGCGGATTGGCCGCGAATTCGAAGACGATGGCGGATTCGTGGCTGCCCACGACGATGGTGTCGCCATCGAACAGCGGGCAACGACCGCCAGTGTATTCGCCGCCGATGACGTTACCGTTGACGATCGTGCCGCAAGCGCTGCCGCGATCGACCAGTTCAAAGCTGCCGTCCTCAAGTTTCTCGATAGCGAAATGCTCGCGCGATACGTTCAGTGGTCGCCCCATATCGCGGATATAAAGATTGTTGTTCGGCGGCGTGCGGGTGTTGCGACGCTCACCGAA
>CAYGOX010000142.1:260-9356 GCA_964351485.1 uncultured Halioglobus sp. | reverse complement strand
CACTCACGCTGGTTGCCATAAAAACGTTCATGCCCGACCTCACGGATGAGTTGCTGCAGGCAATCGATGAGGATCTGGCGAAAATTGACCGCCCGCGAGCGCCGTGACAGCGACGCTCGCCGTTGCCTGTGCCAATTGTTTGGAGAGCTAACCATGAAGTCTGACAGGACATACCTCGCGACGCTGCGCACACCAACATTTGCGTCAATAACCTTGGCCGCCGCTCTGGCATGTGGCTGGGCGATATATGCGCAGGCCGACAGTAAGTCTGTTTCCCTCAAAGACGGCTTCGCCAATCCGCCCGCAGAAGCCCGGCCGCGCGTCTGGTGGCACTGGATGAACGGCAATATCAGCAAGGCCGGTATCGAAGCCGATCTCGACTGGATGTCCCGGATCGGTATCGGCGGCCTGCAGAATTTTGATGCCGCGCTGAATACGCCGCAGATCGTCGATGAACGTCTTGTTTATATGTCCCCGGGGTGGAAAGACGCGTTTCGTTTTACGGCCGAACAGGCACAGGAGAGAGATCTGGAGCTGGCGATTGCGGCATCGCCCGGCTGGAGTGAGACCGGTGGTCCCTGGGTAGCGCCGGAAGATGGCATGAAGAAAGTCGTGTGGAGCGAAATGACGGTGGCCGGAGGTCAGCCGTTTGAGGGTAAGCTTCCGGCGCTGCCGCAAAGCACGGGCATGTTCCAGGATCTCGAAGGGCACGATGCCATGTCGCTCGCCGCTGGTGGCGGCGCCATTGAACTGCCGCACTTTGCCAGGGATGCCGTGGTCCTGGCTGTGCCGATTACGCCGGCAAATCTGCCTGAGCCTTCGATCACCGCAGGTGAGGTGTCACTGGATGCCGCGCTGCTCGGTAACGGGCTGTATCGCGACGCGGTGACCGTACCGCGAGGCTCAGCGGATAACCCCGCCGCCGTGGTGCTGGCGTATGCGCAGCCAATCACGGTCCGCGCGTTGACGTTGCATGTAACCAATGCCGGGAGTCCGATTGGTGGTAGTACGCTTGCGCCCGTGCTCGAAGTGGAACAGCGCGCCGGTCAGTGGGAAAAACTGGCCGATGTTCCGTTGTCAGAAGTTCCTACCACCGTAAGCTTTCCGGCTGTCACCGCGCAGCGATTCAGGGTGCTGATGAAGCCGTCCAATGCCAGTTCGCCCTTGGGTATGATGAGCGGTATGGCGCAATCCGGCGTGGATGCGGCCTCCATGATCGCCACCTTCAGCGCCGATGCAAAAAGCTCGCTGGAACAACAGGCGATGGCTGCTGCCACTGCTGGCCATGTCGTTTCCGAATTATCACTGCATGCGCACCCGCGTGTGAATGCATTTGAGTTCAAAGCCGCGTTTAGCGTTGCCCTGGATTACTACGCCCTGGCGCCTACGCCCGTTGCAGTGCAGGATGCTGTATCACTGGACCAGGTTGTCGATCTCACTGACAAGTTGAGCGAAGACGGCCGACTGGAGTGGACGCCGCCTCCGGGCACCTGGAAGATACTGCGCCTGGGCTATTCGCTGACGGGCAAGATCAACCATCCCGCGCCGCCCGAGGCTACCGGCCTGGAGGTCGACAAGTTCGATGGTGACGCTGTGCGTCGCTACATGGAAACCTACCTGAATAACTACCGCGATGCGGCCGGTGAAGACCTGATCGGCGAGCGCGGTTTACGCGCGCTGCTCACCGACAGCATCGAAGTGGGAGCGAGTAACTGGACTCCGAAACTTGTTGAGCAGTTTGAACGCCTGCGTGGCTATGACCCGACACCCTGGCTTCCCACGCTTACCGGCATCGTTGTGGGTTCCGGCGAGCAAAGCGACGCGTTCCTGTACGATTACCGCCGCACGCTGGCCGAGCTGATTGCCAGTGAGCACTATGGCGTTATCGCGCAGGTGACCGCCGAGCAGGACCTGACTTACTACAGTGAGGCGGTGGAGAGTATCCGCACGGTGCTGGGGGACGACATGGCCATGCGCGCGCCGGCGGACGTGCCGATGGCGGCGATGTGGACTTACGGCCCAGATGGGCCCGACGAGACCTACCTGCTCGACATGCGCGGTGCCGCTTCGGTAGCGCATATCTACGGCCAGAACATTGCCGCGACCGAGTCCCTCACGTCGGTTTTGCAGCCCTATGCCCACAGTCCCGCACTGTTGCGCCCGGTGATGGACCTGATCTTCGCCAGCGGTATCAACCGTCCCGTCATTCACGCCTCGGTGCACCAGCCGGCCGATGACAAGTTTCCCGGCCTGGCGCTGCTGATTTTTGGGCAGTACTTCAATCGCCACGAGACCTGGGCCGAGATGGCCAAACCCTGGGTCGATTACATGGCGCGCTCCAGCTTCCTGTTGCAGCAGGGCAGGGACTTCGCGGACGTGGCGTATTTCTACGGCGAGGAAGCGCCGCTGACGGCGCAGTTCCGCGGCGGCCTGCCCGACGATGCGCCGACGCGCTACGGCTTTGACTTTATCAATGCCGATGCGCTGCGCGACGTGGTGTCGATCGAGGGCGGCGACCTGGTCACCGAGGGAGGCGCGCGCTACAGCGTCCTCTACCTGGGCGGCAGCAGTCGCTTCATGACGCTGCCCACGTTGCGTCGTATTGCGGAACTGGTTGACGACGGTGCGACCGTAGTCGGCAGTGCGCCCCAATCGTCTCCTTCCCTGGCCGACGACGCAGCCGAATTCAGCGCGCTGGTGAAAACTCTTTGGCAACAGGGCGACGGCGGTAAACACGGCAAGGGCCGGGTGATTGTCTCGAATGATGTCGAATCGGTGCTGGCGAAACTCGAACTGGTGCCGGATGTTGCACACGCCACCGGGGCCGAGATACTGTTCCGGCATCGTCGGCTGGACAACGGCGATATTTATTTCCTGAGCAACCGCAGTGCGGAAGATGCCTCTGGCGAGTACCGTTTCCGCGTGAGCGGGCGAGTACCGGAGTTATGGCGCGCCGATACGGGGGAGACCCGCCGGCTGTCCTACCGCATGGAGAACGATACGACCGTGGTAGACCTGCCGGTTGCGGCGAAGGATGCCTTGTTTGTCGTCTTCCGCGACAAGACCCGCAAACGCGAGGTCTCCGTACCCACGCAGCAGTGGCAACCGCTCGTATCGTTGAGCGAGGGGCCGTGGCAGGTGGTCTTCCAGGAAGGGCGCGGCGCGCCGGCCACCACAACCCTGGCATCGCTGCAGCCGCTCAACGAACACAGCAACGACGGTATCCGTTACTTCTCCGGTGTGGCGTCCTATTCCCGCGTGTTCGACCTGTCCGGTGACCATGCGCACGGCAGTGCGCTGCAACTGGATCTGGGGGCTATCGGTGATGTCGCCGAGGTCTACGTCAATGGCGAACTGGCAGGCACGGCGTGGCGGGAACCCTACCGTGTCGAGGTCGGGCAGTTTGTGCAACCGGGCCGCAACACACTGGAGGTGAAGGTAGCAAACCTTTGGGTCAATCGCCTGATCGGTGATGTCCAGCCGAACGCGCGGCCTGTCACCTGGACCAGCACGAAAATCTACCTGCCCGATGCGCCCCTGCGCCCGTCGGGTCTGCTGGGTCCGGTTACATTGCTGAAGGCAGATCGGTAAATCTACGCTCATTGTCGTTGCCGATGCCTTGTTCATCGACTGGCGTGGCGGTGCAATCTCCGGCGCGGCGGTCTATACTGTATCGCACGGAACCTGTCACTGCTGATGAGGTAAACGCGATGCTCCCCAACGCCCGCCTGCTTCCGCTATTCACGCTGTGTCTCACCTGGTGTCTGGTGAGTAGTCCCGTCAATGCATCGCTACTGCGCTACGATCTCAGTTTCTATACACAGCCGTTTGCGCAGCTGGTGTTTGACGCCGAGCTTGGTCCGGCCAACCAGAATCTCTGGTCTTCGCTGGTGGATTGGCAGTTCATGTTCGACGGTATTGTGTTGGATCCGACTAACAGCACCCCGGCCGCGGACAGTCGTTTTTTCGTCGATAGCATAGGGCGCGTAGGCAGCACCGCCCTCGAGACCATCGTTTGCACGGCGCCACCCGGGTTTCCGTTTTGCGTCCCGGGTGTGACGGTGAGTGAGTACCCGTTGTTTACGGGTGATGACGGTACTGTGGCCGCTTTTTTCCTTTCCCTCTTTGTTGATGGTGTCGTGCAGGTGGATCACCCGGACGGGCGTAGACTTTTCGAGATCGGACAGGTGGTCATTGACGGTCCGGCGACCGTAGCGGTTTCGCTACCGGCATCGTCACTGCTGGTCGCCCTGGGCGTGCTGGGGATAGGGTGGGGGCGTCGGGCGGCAGTTGCGCCGGTCAGTTGTCCAGTAACCGGTTGAGCTGCCTGACCAGGGCGCTGACCTCGTCGGCATCCGGCGCGGTGGGCGCGCTGATGCCGTTGTAGACCAACCGCGTGAGTTTCTGCGCCTGTTCGTCGACGTCGATAGCGGTCCCGTCCGTCAGAAGGTTCCACAGCGTGTGCTCAATGCTGCCATAGACCGTGTCGCGCACCATCGGAATTGAGGTGTCTGCGCTGATATCGCCCGCCGCGATGCCCTCCTTGATCACGTCGACCAGCACCCGCGTGTAATCGCGGTTGAACTGGTGAATGTCGCTGCTCAGGTCCAGGTCGAGGCCGCGCGATTCGCGCAGGATGACGCCGCACAGCCGGCTGTCGCGGGTGACTGTCTTCAGGTGGAAGTGGATCACGTAGTGCAGCCGTGCCCCGTGATGACGGATGACTTGCGCGATCGGATGGGCCGCTCAGCGGTGGACGTCGCCCGGGCAGTCGGGTACGTGGGCGCGGGGACGGTGGAGTTTCTGCTCGATGACACCGGCGCGTTCTACTTCCTCGAGATGAACACGCGTCTGCAGGTAGAACACCCGGTTACCGAGATGGTGACGGGGCTGGACCTGGTGCAGCTGCAGCTGGAAGTGGCGCAGGGCATGCCGCTGCCGTTAGAGCAGGCGCAGGTTGCGCTGACCGGACACGCCATTGAAGTACGACTGTACGCGGAAGACCCGGCGCAGGATTTTCTGCCGTGCACAGGCGCGGTGAATCTGTGGCGTCCACCACAGGGCGAGGGCATACGTGTTGATGCCGGTATCGCAACCGGCGGTGAGGTGTCGCCGTTTTACGATTCCATGGTGGCCAAGATCATTGCCTCGGGCGACAACCGCAACCAGGCCATCGCGCGATTGCGTCGCGCGCTGGAGCAGACGGTGTTGCTGGGCCCGGTTAACAATCGCGATTTCCTGATCGATATTCTCGACAACCCGGTGTTCGGGCGCGGCGAGGCGACCACGGCATTTATCGAAGAGCAGTTTCCCGACGGGATTCGCGCGTTCGCGCCGCAACCGCGAGACCTGGCCGGCGCCGCAGTTATTCACTACCAACTGGCAGTCGCTGAGGCGTTCGGTCGCGCGGTGTATGTCCCCCGGGAACTGGCGGGCTGGGACAGCGCCGCCCAATTGAGCAGCGTCTATCGCTACTCGCTTGAAGACGGTGACGTGGATGTCAGTGTTACCTGCATCGGGCGGGCGGGTTACCGCGTTGCGATTGCAGGCAGTGATTGCCTAGTTGAGGTGCTGGCGATGGAGGACGATCGCTGCCGGCTGCGCGTGGACGGGCGCGTCTGGAGTGCGAGCTTCGCCTGCTCGGCAAACGATGGTTTGACACTAAGTCTTGTGGATGGCGGCACATTCACCGTGCGCAACGTGCTGGGCCAGCTGGCTGACGCGGCGGCCAACGAGGGCGGACCGCTGGTTGAAGCGCCGATGCAGGCGTTGGTAGTCACTCTCGCGGTAGCACCCGGCGATGCGGTGAAGACCGGCGATGTGCTCATGACGCTGGAAGCGATGAAGATGCAACACGACATCCTCGCGCCCCTGGCCGGTACGGTGGCGCAGATAACCGCGCAGACCGGCGAGCAGGTGAGCGCAGGCCAACTGCTGCTGGAACTGCAGCCCGACGAATCCCAGACCTGACTCACGAGGGAACAATGAATACACAATTTTCACTGACAGCCGAACAACAGGGGCTGCTGGATCACGCGGACAAGTACGCGCGTGAACAGCTCTACCCGCTGGCGCAGAAGATGGATGAAGAGGAGTGGTGGCCCAACCACATCATGCGCGAACTGGGCGAGCTGGGTTTTCTCGGGACCACGGTCGATCCGCACTATGGCGGCGCGGGGCTGGACCTGCTCAGCGCGGGCCTGATCGGCCAGGCGTTTTCACGCTGGAACCACGCACTGGCATTGTCGTGGGTGGCGCACGACAACCTGTGCGCCAACAATCTTTACAAAAACGGCTCGGATGCGTTGCGCGACAAGTACCTGCCGGGCCTGTGTTCAGGCGAGTTTATCGGGGCGCTGGGCCTGACCGAACCGGGCGCAGGATCGGACGCGCTGGGTTCAATGCGAACCACCGCCGTGCGCGACGGTGACCATTACGTGCTCAACGGGAGCAAACTCTACATTACCAACGGTCCGGTGGCCGACATCGTACTGGTGTACGCCAAGACTGATCCCGCCGCGGGCAGTCGCGGTATCTCCGCCTTCGTCGTTGAAACACAGACACCGGGGTTCAACGTTGCGCAAAAGCTGGTGAAGATGGGGTTTCGCGGCAGCCAGACCGCCGAGTTGCAGTTCAACGACTGCCGCGTGCCCGCAGAAAACCTGGTGGGCGCCGAGAACAAGGGCGTCAAGGTTGTGATGAGCGGACTCGACTACGAGCGGGCGATGATTTCGCCGATCTGCCTGGGAATCAGTGAGCGCGCGCTGGCGCTCGCATTGGACTGGGCGAAAACGCGGGAACAGTTCGGGCAGCCGATCGCCAACTTCCAGATGATCCGGTCGAAGCTGGCGGATATGTACGTATGGATCGAAACCATGCGCACCTTTACCCACGCGGTGCTCGCCGAGTGCGCAGACGTGGGCGTCGAGCAAGCCGGGCGCGGCAGTATCCACCAGCGCACGGCAGCCTCGGTCATGTATGCGGCGAATATGTCGAACCGCGTGCTGGATGAGATGGTGCAGGTCTTCGGCGGCAGCGGTTACATCTGGGAGTCCGAAGCCAACCGCCTGTTCCGAGCCACCAAGCTGCTGGAAATCGGCGCGGGAACCACCGAGGTGCGCAAGATGATCATCAGCGACGGGCTGCTCGATGCCTAGCATTGCCTTCGACTTTGGGATGACCCCCGAGGCGCTTAACGAGGCCGACACCGTGTTTGCCAGAGACCTCTTGCGGGGTCGGAGGGCGCTGGTGAGTGGCGGCGGCAGCGGCATTGGCTTTGCGATTGCCTGGCTGTTTGCGCGCCTGGGTGCGTCGGTCGTCCTGTGCGGTCGCAAGGAAGACCGCTTGCAGGCGGCGGTCGCCCAGATGGCGCAGTTCAACCTCGCCGCGGAGTACGTGGTGCTGGACATTCGCCAGCCCGAGGACGTGGAGCAGGTTATGGACGACCTCTTCGCCGCAGGCAATCTCGACCTGCTGGTGAACAACGCCTGCGGCCAGTTTCCACAACCAGCCATCGATTACAGCCCCCGCGGCTGGCAGTCGGTCATCGACACCAACCTCAATGGCACCTGGTACATGATGCAGGCGGCGGCTCGTCGCTGGCGCGACCGGGATCATCCCGGCGCCATCGTCAATATGGTGGTCGTCACCGACGACAGCATGCACGGTGTGGCCCATACCTGTGCGGCGCGCGCCGGCGTGATCACCCTGTCACAGAAGCTGGCGGTTGAATGGGCGCCGTACAACATCCGGATCAACTGTGTAGCGCCGGGTGTAACGGATTCCGAAGGGATGCGCGTGTACTCCGAGGAGGCGCGGGCACAGTTTCATAACGCCAACCCGCTGCGGCGGGCGTGCAGCATCTGGGATATCGCGCAGGCCTGCGTCTAGCTCTCCAGCGAGGCGGCGAGTTTTGTGACGGGGGAGGTACTGCACCTCGATGGCGGTTCCCGGCACTGGGGCGAGCTATGGACGCACCCCAGACCGTCATGGTTCGAGAACGGCGGTAGCGAGTAACACACGACTTAACGATGTGAGGTGACAGACCATGTTCAGGTTCACGCACCTGCTGCAACAGAATATCCAGCAACGACCACAGCAAGAGGCGACGCGCTGTCTCGGCCAGTCGCAGTCCTACGCCGCACTGGGCGAGCGTGTCGCGCAACTAGCCGGCGGCCTGCAGGCGCAGGGCATGAAACCGGGTGACCGCGTGGCGATGCTGTCGCTCAATTCCCCCGCCTATCTTGAATACCTGTTTGCCGTGCCCTGGGGTGGCGGGGTACTCAACCCGGTCAATATCCGCTGGAGCGCCGCTGAGATCGCGTACTCGCTGGAAGATTCCGGCACGCGGCTGTTGCTGGTCGACGCGCAGTTCCTTCCCCTGGTCGACGAGGTGCGCCGTCTGGCCCCCGTGGTGGAAACCGTTATCGCGGTGGGGGTGAGCGAGACACCGAACAATACGATGGCGTACGAAGCACTTATCGCGCAATCGCAACCGGTTGCCGATGCGGGACGCTGCAACGACGATTTGCTCGGTGTGTTTTACACCGGTGGCACCACCGGCTTTCCCAAGGGCGTGATGCTCTCGCACACGAATATTGTTACCTCAGCGATGAGTCTGGCGATTCCCCTGGGCCTGCCAGACGATGGGCGTTACCTGCACGCGGCGCCCATGTTTCACCTGGCCGACCTGGCGATGACGGTGGTGGGGTTCCTGCGCGGCTACACGCACGTCATCATCCCGGCCTTTGATCCAGTGGCGGTGCGCCAGGCCATTGCGGCGGAGCAGGTGACCGACACCTTGCTGGTGCCCACGATGGTGCAGATGGTGCTCGATGTTCCCGGTTTTGACGCCACGCAGGTGTCGTCGCTGCAAAGGATTCTCTACGGCGCTTCGCCCATGCCGCTGGCCACGATTGAAAAAGCGATGGCGCTGATGCCCCACGTGCAGTTTTACCAGGCCTACGGGATGACCGAACTGGCCCCGCTGGCCACCGTGTCGCCGCCGGACAATCACACCGTTGAGGGAATCGAATCGGGTTTGATTCGCAGCGCCGGTCGCGCCGGCCCGCTGCAGGCCGTTCGCGTGGTGGACGA
>CAYGOX010000142.1:0-227 GCA_964351485.1 uncultured Halioglobus sp. | reverse complement strand
GTGAACTGCCGCGTGGCGAGACAGGGCAGGTCGTCGTGCGCGGTCCCAACGTGATGTCCGGTTACTGGCAGAATCCGGAGGCGACAGCCGACGCCATCGTCGACGGCTGGCTGCAAACCGGTGATGTCGGCCGCATGGATGAAGCGGGCTGGCTGTACATTGTCGATCGCAGCAAGGACATGATTATCACCGGCGGCGAAAACGTGTACTCAGCCGAGGTTGAAAAC
>CAYGOX010000141.1:536-9361 GCA_964351485.1 uncultured Halioglobus sp. | reverse complement strand
TACCGCCGGCGTTGTCCGCTACCGGGCCGTAGGCGTCGATGGCCATGGTGATGCCAACGGTGGCCAACATGCCGACCGCTGCGATACCCACACCGTACAGCCCCGACAGGCTCGTGGAGATAAAGATGATGGCGGCCAGGAACAGGATGGGTAGCACAACCGACTGCATACCCACGGCCAGGCCGGTAATCATCACGGTCGCGGAACCGGTCTCGCCGGATTTTGCGATGCGCTCTACCGGTGTGGAGCCGGTGTAGTACTCGGTGATCAGGCCGATGGCGACACCGCCGACGGCACCGCACAGCACAGACCACCAGATGTTCGCGGACAATCCCATGCTTTCAATCAGGAACCACGCTGCCGCGACAAAGATCAGCGGAGCGGCCATGGTGCCGGAGCGCAGCGCCGCTTCGGGTGCCGCAGCGGAGCGCATGCGAACCAGGAAGATGCCCAGTACCGATGCAATCATGCCGATGGCCGCCAGGCTCAGCGGCAGGAACATCATCGGTCCCTGCTCAGCGGTGGCGACGGTAGCGGCGATTGCGATACACGCGATCATCGAGCCGCAGTAGGATTCGAAAATATCCGAGCCCATGCCGGCGATGTCACCGACATTGTCGCCGACGTTGTCAGCGATCACCCCGGGGTTGCGCGGGTCGTCCTCGGGAATACCGGCTTCCACCTTGCCCACCAGGTCCGCGCCGACGTCTGCGCTCTTGGTGAAGATGCCACCGCCGACACGGGAGAAGAGGGCGACAACCGAACCGCCCATACCAAAACCGTGGATGGCGTGCGCCGTCGTGGGATCACCGCCGAAGTACCAATAGAGCCCGCCGAGACCGATCAGGCCCAAAGACGCCACACACAGGCCCATAATCGAACCGCCGTAGAACGCAACGGACAGCGCCGCTGCCTGACCGCTCTTGTGCGCTGCTGTTGCGGTGCGCACGTTGGCCTTGGTCGCCGCGTACATGCCCAGGTATCCCGCTGTCGCCGAGGACAACGCCCCGGCCACGAAGGCGATCGCGGTGTTGACACCCAGTGGCGATACCAGGATGCCCGCCAGCAAAACGGTGGCGAAAATCCCGAGCATCTTGTATTCGCGCTTCATGAAAACCATGGCGCCGAGGTGAATCTGGTCGCCAATTTTTTTGACTTCGCCTTCACCAGGGGCCTGGCGGCTCATCACGTGGTAGATTACGAAGGCCATGACCAGGCCGGCGATCCCCAGGATCGGGGGTAATGCTATGTACTCCGACATAAGACAACTCCTGTATCACATTTTTGTTATAAAAGGAGAGTCTTCATGCTAACCAAATACTCGGCCCAGTGACAAGCTAATACACCGCCCCGTCTGGCCGTGGGTGCTTTCCATTCCTCCGGTATACTGTCGCGACCCCGTGCCGCTTTGGCGCTATAGCTGGAGAGCCCTATGGAGTGGTTGACCCTGTCTTTGATCCTGGTGCTGGCGGTACTGTTCGTCCTCACGAGGCTGGTACTGAAGGGGCCCGACCTGACGCATTACGACCGGGCCACGGGCGACTATTTTGACCTGGGCGAAGCATCGCTCGAACAGCGTCGTGCAGTTGAGGCGTCGCTCGCCAGTGGCCTGTCCAGTATTCAGCCCCGTTCGCGCGCCGAGCGCCTGCAGAAGATGCGGGAGTTCATGGACGCGATTCCCGATACGCAGACGATCGACGCCACGATAGAGCCCGTCGACGCCGGTGGCGTACCGGCCGAGTGGGTGATAGCGCCCGACGTCGACGTCTCGCGCCGCGTTCTTTATATCCACGGCGGCGCGTTCATGATGGGCAGCCCGAAAAGCCACCGTAATATCACCAGCAACTTTTCGCGCGTGGCCAATGCCGCGGTCCTGTCCATTGATTACCGACTGATGCCCGAGTACGCGCGCACGGCCGGAATCGAAGATTGCCGCAGCGCCTATCGCTGGCTGCTGGAAAACGGACCGCACGGCAAGGGTCCGGCCACCAAACTGTATATGGGCGGCGATTCCGCCGGGGGCAACCTGACCCTTACCACGATTGCCTGGATTCGGGATGCCCGGTTGCGCCAGGTGGATGCCGCCGTTGCGCTGTCGCCGGTTACCGATGTCACGTTCAATGCGCCGAGCCTGCGCGTGAACCTGGAACTGGATGTAATGCTGGGACCGATGTTCCGCCAGTTCATGCGTGCGCCCAATACCCTGCTGCTCTGGGTGGGCCTTTTGCAGAACCGCATGAGTCCCAGCAACCCAGTCATCTCGCCGGTGTTTGGCCACCTGGACAACCTGCCGCCCACGCTCTTGCACGCAAGCGACACCGAGGTCTTGCGCGACGATGCCATTCGCTACGTGAACAAGGCACAGGCCGCTGGTTCTCCTGCCCGATTGCAGATGTGGAACCACATGCCACATGTCTGGCACATGTTTTATCCCGAGTTGCCCGAGGCCCAGGCGGCGTGGGATGAAATCGGGGCGTTTATCGCGCAATGTGACGGGGCATCGACAGTGGAGGCGAGCGCGGCATGAAACACGACGAGGGGTATTTTGACGGCAGCCGGGAGCGTGTCCTGTACTACCAGGTCTGGGCGCCCGATGGCGCGGCAAAGGCGGTGATTCTCCTGTCGCACGGTGCCGGTGAGCATTCCGGACGGTATGCGCACGTCGCCGCATTCTTTACTGCGCGGGGTTATGCGGTGGCGGGGCTGGATCACAATGGCCACGGTAAGTCCGAGGGTGTGCGGGGACACCTGGTGTCTTTCGATGATTACCTGGAGGACCTGGCAACCTTGCAGTCGCTGGTCAGTGAACGGTTTGCCGGTGTTCCGCTGTTTCTGCTCGGACACAGCCTCGGCGGGCTGATCGCGACCCGCTACCTGCTGCAGCACCAGTCGCAGTTTGCCGGGGCGATGCTCTCGGGCCCGGCGATCAAGACCGAATTGGAACCGCCCGCACTGCAGATGCTGTTGATACGGTTGCTGGCCGTGCTGTGGCCGGGCCTGGGCATACTGCAGCTCGAGGCGGACGGGGTCAGCCGCGATCCGGCGGTGGTGCGCGATTACCAGGCGGACCCACTGGTACATCACGGCAAGATGTCCGTGCGGAAAGTGCGCGAGTTGTTTCGCTCTATGCATGACGTCCAGGCGCGGGCGGGGGAGATCACGCTTCCCCTACTGATCATGCACGGTGATCAGGATGTCATGACTGCGCCAGCCGGTTCGGTGTTTCTCGATGGCGCCGTGGGTTCGGCGGACAAGACCCTCATTCTCTACCCGGGGCTGTACCACGAGATTCTCAACGAACCGGAGCAGGACGAGGTGATGGGCACAATGCTGCGCTGGTGCGAGGACCACCTGTCACCCGCGGGCTGAACATTTTTTGATCAAGCTCACCGGGACACGTATAATCGCGCGCCCGGCCGGGCAGGGCCAGCCCCCCGAGTGTTTGAAAGGCAGTGGAATACCCGCAACAGTTTGATGTGATCGTGATCGGCGGCGGCCATGCCGGGACCGAGGCCTGCCTGGCTGCGGCGCGCATGGGTTGTCGCACGCTGCTGCTGACACACGCAATGGAAACCCTCGGCCAGATGTCCTGTAATCCGGCCATCGGCGGTATCGGCAAGAGCCATATCGTGCGCGAAATTGACGCCCTGGGGGGCGCGATGGCTCGCGCGACAGACCGCGCGGGCATCCAGTTTCGCGTACTCAACCAGCGCAAGGGTCCGGCGGTGCGCGCGACCCGCGCTCAGGCCGACCGCGTGCTGTACAAAAACGCCATTCGCCAGATGCTCGAGACGCAGCCCAACCTGTCGATCTTCGCGCAGCCGGTGGATGACCTGCTGATCGAGAACGGCCGCGTCGCAGGCGCGATCACACAGATGGGCGTGACCTTCCGGGCATCCCAGGTCGTTCTAACGACCGGGACATTCCTCGGCGGCAAGTTGCATATCGGGCTGGAAAACAGTGCTGGCGGCCGCGCCGGCGACCCGCCGTCTATCGCGCTGGCGGCGCGCCTGCGCGAGTTGCCCTTCAGGGTCGATCGTCTCAAGACGGGCACCCCGCCGCGAATCGATGCGCGCAGCGTGGACTTCTCCGGTTTGCAGGAGCAGTGGGGCGACCAGCCCGAGCCGGTGATGTCTTTTATGGGCAGTGTCGAGGAGCATCCCGAACAGCGCTGCTGCTGGATTACCCACACCAACGAGAAAACCCACGACATTATCCGCGCAGGGCTCGACCGCTCGCCGCTTTTTTCCGGCGTGATCGAAGGCGTGGGTCCGCGTTACTGTCCCAGTGTCGAAGACAAGGTACACCGTTTCGCCGACAAGACCTCGCACCAGGTGTTTATCGAGCCCGAGGGTCTGACCACCAGTGAGCTGTACCCCAACGGTATTTCCACGAGCCTGCCCTTCGATGTGCAGGTCGCGCTGGTGCACTCCATCAAGGGGTTTGAGAACGCACACATCACCCGGCCCGGTTACGCGATCGAATACGACTTTTTCGATCCGCGCGATCTCAAGTATTCGCTGGAAACGCAGGCCCTGCCTGGCTTGTATTTCGCCGGCCAGATCAACGGCACCACCGGTTATGAAGAGGCCGCGGCGCAGGGCCTGCTGGCCGGACTCAACGCCGCGCTGTTCATTCGCGGCGAGGCGCCCTGGTGCCCGCGTCGCGACGAGGCCTACATCGGTGTGCTGGTGGACGACCTGATCACCATGGGCACGCTGGAGCCGTACCGCATGTTCACCTCGCGTGCGGAGTATCGCCTGTTGTTGCGCGAAGACAACGCCGACCTGCGGCTGACAGAAAAGGGCCGCGAGCTGGGCCTGGTCGACGATGAGCGCTGGGCGCGCTTCGAAGCGAAGCGGGAGGCGATCGCCTGCGAAACCACGCGCCTGCAGAAAACCTTTGTCCACCCGGGCACCGCGGCTGCCACCGCACTGGATGCAACCCTGAAAAACCCGATTGCCCGGGAGTACTCGCTGGCCGAACTGCTCAAGCGGCCAGAGTTGAGCTACGCCGGGCTCGTCGCGGCAACCGGTGAGGGCTGTCCCGATGCCCAGGCTGCCGAGCAGGTTGAAATTCAGGCCAGGTATGCCGGCTATATCGACCGCCAGCAGGAAGATATCGAGCGCCTGCGCCGTCACGAAAACACGCCGCTGCCCGCCGACCTCGATTACGAGGACGTCGATGGACTGTCCAACGAGGTGCGCCAGAAACTGGGTGAGGCCCGGCCGCAGACACTGGCCCGCGCCGCGCGCATACCCGGGGTCACCGCCGCCGCGGTCTCACTGTTGCTGATCTACCTGAAAAAGCGGGGCGCACTCGAGGGTGACGGCGCCGGTTCGCAGCGTCAGCTTGCCTGAGATCGACCAGGCACTGGCCGACAGGCTGGCGGCTGGCTGTGACACGCTGGGCGTCGACCTGTCTGCTGAACAACATCAGCAGTTGCTCGACTACCTGGGGCTGCTGCACAAGTGGAACAACACGTATAACCTCACCGCCGTGCGCGACCCGCAGGACATGGTGGCGCGCCACCTGCTGGACAGCCTGTCGATCGCCGCGTACCTGCCGGCCGGGCATTGCCTGGATGTCGGCACGGGCCCCGGTTTGCCCGGCATACCGCTGGCGATAGCGCGGCCAGAGCAGGCGTTCGACCTGCTCGACAGCAACGGCAAGAAAACACGGTTCCTTTTCCAGGTGAAAACCGCCCTTGCCTTGGATAACATTGTCATTCACCAGGCCAGGGTCGAATCGTTCGAACCCGAACGGCGGTTCCAGGCCATCACCTCGCGCGCATTTGCCACCCTCGACGATATGTTTCGCCAGGCCCGGCACCTGCTCGCCGGGGACGGTTGCTGCCTGGCCATGAAAGGTGTGCTGCCGGCACAGGAAGTGGCAGCCATGGAGGCGCAGGGCGTGCACTGTAAGGTACACCGTCTCGCTGTGCCGGGGCTGGACGAAGAGCGCCACCTGGTCATTCTCCGGTACAGTGATGACCGCGAACAGAACCAGTAGAGCAACAGGGGTAGGGCATTGGCCAGAGTGATTGCAGTAGCAAACCAGAAGGGAGGCGTCGGGAAAACAACGACCTGCGTTAACCTTGCGGCGTCGCTCGCGGCCATGAGACAGCGCGTGTTGCTGGTGGACCTGGATCCGCAGGGCAATGCCACCATGGGCAGCGGTATCGACAAGTACGTTGTCCAGGAAAGTGTCTATGACGTGCTGGTCCACGGTACGCCGGTAAAGCAGGTTGTGTGCGCCGTGCCAGAGGGCGATTTCGACGTGCTGCCGGCCAATGGCGACCTTACCGCGGCCGAGGTTGAACTGCTGGAAGTCGAGCAGCGCGAGGGCCGTTTGCGCGGCGCGCTGTCGGCCTGTGCCGAGCGCTACGATTACATACTCATCGACTGCCCGCCGTCGCTGAACATGCTCACCCTGAACGGGCTGGTCGCAGCCAACGGCGTGTTGATCGCGATGCAGTGCGAGTACTTCGCCCTGGAGGGCCTGACTGCGCTGATGGAGACCATCCGCGGAGTGGCGCAATCCACCGGGAATAACCTCGAACTCGAGGGCATTCTGCGGACGATGTACGACCCGCGGAATGCGCTGACCAGCCAGGTATCGCAGCAACTCCACCAGCACTTTGAGGGGAAGGTGTACCGCACTGTGGTACCGCGCAATATTCGCCTGGCCGAGGCGCCCAGCCACGGCGTGCCCGCGATGTACTATGATCGCAATTCGCGCGGCGCCAAGGCCTACATGGCGCTGGCGGGCGAACTGATTCGACGCCAGGAGAAGCGGCTGGCAGAATCGGGCCAGGATACCGGCCCGTCGGCCCAGGAGTGACGGCCGGCCGGTTTTCTTCCATCAACGAACAAACGTGACAGCGGAGCGGCCGAATGTCAGCTAAAAAACGCGGGCTAGGACGGGGTCTTGATGCGCTGCTGGGTGCCAGCGGCGCCCAGTCCGATACGCAGGCGCCACAGGCACCGGCGGCAGGTTCCACGTCATCGCCGGACAAGACGCTCAAAGAGCTGCCGGTCGATGTCATCCAGCGCGGCAAATACCAGCCCAGGCGCGACATGGAGCCCGAGGCGCTGCAGGAGCTGGCCGACAGCATCCGGGCGCAGGGGGTCATGCAGCCGATCGTTGTACGGCCCATTTCGGACAAGAAGTACGAAATTATCGCCGGGGAGCGCCGCTGGCGCGCCACCCAGCAGGCCGGCCTGGACAAGATTCCGGTGGTCATTCGCGATGTCAGCGACGAGGCCGCCATCGCGATGGCGCTGATCGAGAACATCCAGCGCGAGGACCTCAACCCGATCGAGGAGGCCGCCTCACTCCAGCGCCTGCAGCAGGAGTTTGACCTGACCCAGGAAGAAGTCGCCCGGGCCGTGGGCAAATCGCGCTCCACGGTGGCCAACCTGCTCCGCCTGATGAGCCTGCAGCCGGATGTTCGGCGCCTGGTCGAGCACGGCGACCTCGAAATGGGCCACGCGCGCGCCCTGCTCGCGCTGGCCGGCCCCGCCCAGTCCAGCGCCGCCCAGACGGTGGTCGGCAAGGGAATGACCGTGCGGCAGACTGAGGCCCTGGTGCGCAAACTCCAGGTGCCGGCGAAACCCGCCTCGGCCTCCACGGCGCAGGATCCAAATATCCGCCACCTGCAGGACGACCTGGCCACCCGCCTTGGCGCGAAGGTCCAGATTCAGCACTCGGCGAGCGGCAAGGGCAAGCTGGTCCTGTCCTACTCAAGCCTGGACGAGCTCGACGGGATTCTCGCCCACATCAAGTAGCGCTCTACCCACACTATATAGTGGCCGCTTATGGCGGCCCTACAACATGCTGTGTTCGATGCACGCAGGCAGTCGCATGGAGTGTGGTCTCTGCCGGTATCTGTGTTGAAAGTGCAGCGAAAACACCGGGATTTACCGACTCAATACACGCTATTCGCTGGTTGAACGCACCCCCCAATCACCCTATAATGCGCGCGCCCGAAGCGAGGAGCCTGGCTCTGCAGCGCGTGATTTGCCCGGGGTAACAGCCCACGAGGTAGCGATGACAGGAGCTGGTATAGCACGACCTCCCGTTCTCAGAATCACGTGGTGCCAATTGGCGGCGCTCACTCTGATCTGCCTGGCCATGGCCACGTTGGGTAGCCGAATCCAGGCACAGTCGTTTCTCTGCGGAGGCCTGGTGGCGGTCTTGCCCCAGGCGTATTTTGCGATTCGAGCCTTTCGGTGGCGCGGTGCGCAAGCGGCGCACAGGATGGCGCACGCGGGCTATGCCGCGGAAGTGGGCAAGTTTGTATTAAGCGCGGCCGGGTTTGCACTGGTGTTCGCGCAAGTGAGGCCAATCGATGGCCTGGCGGTATTCGCCGGCTTCATCGTCATGCTGGCCATTCAGATTACTGGAAGCTGGTTGCTGGCACGGCGGCCCGCGAGTTGAGACTCAACAGACAGCTGAGCAAGAGTTGGAATAGATGGCAGCCGAAGGCGGAACCCAGACAGTAGCGGAGTACATCACCCACCACCTCACCAATCTGACCTATGGCAAACTGCCTGGCGGATATGAGCGCTACGACGGCAGTATCGTTGCCGACGGTGGTATCTGGACAATGGCGCACGGCGCGACTGAAGCCGCCGACATGGGTTTCACCGCCATTCACGTGGATTCCATGCTCTGGTCTATCGGACTGGGCATGATCTTTTGCTGGCTCTTCCGCAGAGTCGCGAAAAAAGCCGAGAGCGGCGTCCCCAGCGGTTTCGTCACCATCGCCGAAATGGTCGTGCAGTTTGTCGATGACACCGTGCGCGATACCTTCCACGGCC
>CAYGOX010000141.1:0-526 GCA_964351485.1 uncultured Halioglobus sp. | reverse complement strand
CAAGCTGATCGCGCCGCTGGCGCTGACCGTCTTTATCTGGGTACTCCTGATGAACCTGATGGACCTCGTGCCCATCGACCTGGTGCCCTGGATCGCGATGCAACTGGGTGTTGAATACCAGAAGATCGTGCCGACGACGGACCCGAACATCACCCTGGGCATGGCCGTTGGCGTCTTTGTCCTGATGATTTACTACTCAATCAAGATCAAGGGTGTGGGCTTTATCAAGGAGCTCACCATGAACCCCTTCAACCACTGGCTGTTTATCCCGGTCAACCTCTTCATGGAAATCGTGGGCCTGCTGGCCAAGCCGTTTTCGCTCGGCCTGCGACTGTTCGGCAACCTGTATGCCGGTGAAATGATCTTTATCCTGATTGCCGCCCTGTTTGGTGCCGGCCTGGTCTGGGCGCTGCCCGCGGGTCTGCTGCAGATGGGCTGGGCCATTTTCCACTTGCTGGTGGTGCCGTTGCAGGCATTCATCTTCATGGTGCTGACGATCGTGTATGTCAGCATGGCTCACCAGGAT
>CAYGOX010000140.1:0-9459 GCA_964351485.1 uncultured Halioglobus sp. | reverse complement strand
TATGACCAGACCCTCCTGTCCTCGGAGATCATGAGTTCCGCCTCCCGGTCCGAGCTGGCGCGCTACTTCGAGGTGGTCAGGGAGGTGTTCAGCCCGCGGGTGATTGTTTACCTGAGGCGCCAGGACCTCATGATTGCCAGCATCTACAACCAGCAGGTCAAGGCCGGGCGCCAGAAGCGGCCGGTAGACGCGATCCTGGCGCGACAGGTTGCCTCGCACGATTACCTGCAAAAGTTGCAGCCCTGGGAGGATATTCTGGGTCGCGACGCACTGTTGGTGCGCGCCTATGAGCCGGCGCAGCTTTACCGGGGCGATATCCGTCACGACTTCCTGCGCAACGTGTTTGGTATCGAGATCGATGAGCGCTTTGTGCTGCCAACGCAGGATCCCAATCCCGCGTTTCCCGCCGAGTTGCTGGAGTTCAAGCGCGCGCTCAACTGGATTGTGAAAGAGCGGGCATTGCACCGCCGCTGTAATCGCGCGCTACAGCGCTACGCCGCCATGAACCCGGTCTGGCGTTCGGACACTTACCGGTTGTCGGAAGAGCAGCAGGCGCAGGTGCTGGCCTCCGTCGCCCCGTCGAACGCGCAACTCGCTCAACGATATAACCTGGCGCAGCCGACGCTGTTCCTGCCGCAGGCGCGCGATTCGGTCGCACTAGACGCGCGGCGCGGTGAATTCGCGCCGGATACAGCGGATATCGCCGGTTTTATCGATGCGTGTGACGCTGAGCTGGGCGAACACCTCAGGCAGCTGTTGAAAGAACAGCCGGTCAATGTCGGGCCGTACCACCTGCAGGCTGTCGAGATGCTCTCTGCTGCGCTGGGCGTAACGCGTTAGCGGCAGAACTGGCCATAGCGCGCGAGATAAGGCGCGTAGCGCTGTGCGCACGCGTCTTCATCCAGAGCGTTGCGCAACTCGTTATAGTTGTGCTCACCGTGCACGCCGCGCGGTGTCCTGGCCAGGTACTGTCGCATGCGTTGTTCCGCCTCGGGCGTAAGCTCGAGGTCGAAGTGTGTGTAGATTGCCTGTACCACGGCGACAGGGTCGCGGCAGATGTCGGAAAAGCGCACATCGAGGAACTGGCCCTTGTCGAGCGTATCGCGCTGCGTCATGCCTTTTGTCAGCATCGTTTCGAACTGCCGGGTTTCAAAGTCGGTAACGGCGCGGGTGTTCGCCTGATCACTGAAGCCTCGCCGCAAGGTGCACAGCAAGCTGGCAAAGGACGCGGTCGCCGCAGTGGGGTCACGGTGCGTCCAGACAACGCCGGCATCGGGGTACTGCTCGAACAGGTCGTCGAGGAAGGCCAGGTGCGACGGGGTCTTGAGTATCCATCGCTCACGCCCGAAACCGCTTTGCAGGTGTTGCAGGAAATCGTGGTGCCAGCGGTAGGTTTGCGCCATGGGCTGCTCCAGCAGCCAGCGCCTGTAGGTGGGGATGTGATACATGTACCCGAATTGTTCGCTCATGAAGTTCGAGGAAAACAGGTAGACGCATTCCTGTGGCAGACGCGCGCCGATGGCGTGAATGGCCCTGAACCCGGGTGACAGTCGTTCGGCGATGGATAGGTGCAGATCGGTGATCCTGATTCGCCGGTCGGTTGTGTAGTGCGATTCGACGGGCGGCGGTACGGGCCTTGCCACTTCCCAGCTGGCGGGTGAACGATTGGCCGGGTCCTGCGCGATGAGTTCAAATAGTATCGTGGTGCCTGTGCGCGGCAGCCCCAGGATAAACAGCGGGCGCTTGATGCTCTGGCGCGACACGGCGGGCGTTCGCTTGCGATAGTCGATCAAACGCAATCGAACCTGCAGGTAGTCCAGCAGGTTCTGGTGGGCGATGAAGCGCCCCGTCTGGGTGAGGTCAGCCTCCTCGCGCAGGCCTTCTGTGAGTTTCTCCAGTCCGGTGATAAACGCCGGGTCACCGAAATCCTGCAAACCGGTTTTCTGTTGCGCCTTTTTCCTCAACTCGCCAGCCGCCAGCGTGGGCCACCTGGCTGTACGCCTGCCCCACCGTGTGCCGGCCGCGTTGATCCACCGCACCGGCGCCAGGGGGTGTGCTGACGATGTTGGTTTCAAGGGCTGACCGGTTCTGCGGGTGATGTGCTCAGCGACTGGTGTCCGGGGTGTACCGTGACGTTTTCCAGCAGCGCGGCGAGACGCTTCATATTCTGCAGTGAAACAGCCGATTGTGGCTGGTTGTCTGAAAAACTGCCCGGCTCGACGCCGTTTTCCCAGCCCCAGGCTGTGTGTGACATATCGCCCACCATCAGGTGCAGGCCGTCGGTACTGTTGGCCAGGTACGCGGTCGAGCCCGGGGTATGACCCGGCCCGTGCAGCGCAAACAGGGAGCCGTCGCCGAATACGTCCAGTATGCCGCTGTCCCCGTACTGCCACTCTCGCAGCACAGACTGGCGCGCCAGCAGGCGGTCGGTGGTCCCGCGCGTGAAGGCGTTGAGGATCGCGGTAGCGGTGGTGTCACCCGGCCCGAGGTAGACCGCAGTACCGGGGTCGAGGTCGGTAAGCCCCATGATGTGATCAAAGTGAATGTGTGTGAGAAACACGCCGTCCAGCCCGTCGAGCGAACGACCGATGTCGCGTGTAGAGGTGAACGCCTTGAGTTTGTCGACCTGCATCACGCGGCTGAACAGGGCGGCGAGGTCGGGGTTGGGCTCCTCTCCCATGAATCTTTCGGAGACACCCGAGTCCACCAGGAATTTACCGTGCGTTGGATGCTCCAGTGAATAGGTGTACAGCGAGATGGGTTCATCCCGGTCGGTGAGGCCTGCCGCCAGGGCGTTCGGATGGTCGAGGTTGAGAAGCCCCGACAGCGGTACCTGCCAGTCGGCGACCCGGTGCCTGGTGAACACGATAACCCCGGGCGCCTCCAGTGCCTGCAACATTGCTGTCTCGGTGACGGGTTTTCCGAGTTTGGCGGGCGTGGTGCCGATCGAGGTAGCTTCGCAACCTGCCAGGCACAGTGAGAGGCCCAGCAGGAGCAGATTCAACAGGCGGGATTGGCGCATAGGTCACCTCGCGTGGGGTCGGTTTCGACGAGAGGTAGAGTCTTTTGGATTTTGGGGGAAATGTATAGTGCTACGTGAGGCCTGATCACCCCGGATCAGGCAAACAGACCGTCAGGCTTTCCTCACCGCCCCCCGTCAGGGGGGCGTCCCGATCGTGGCGCTGCGAGCAATCGACTTTTCCCACACCCGCAGGTAGCCCTCGGCCGACTTGAACAGGGGTTCCAGTTCGGCGTCGGTGACGCCGTCGCGGCGCACGTCCTCGATCAACTCCGCGACCAGACCCAGGTGCACCATTCCCTCGGTGTTGAAATCCAGCGTGCGATCGCCCACGACCGGGCGCGCGAAGGTGACATCGCCGGCGTAGGACGTGAAGGGGTAGGTGACGCCCGCGTCGGTCTGGTTGGTGCAGCGACTGGCGGGACCGAAGCGCGGGCCGGGTGCGCCGGCGAACCCGTTGAGGTCAAACCCGAAACCCTCGGAAGGGTAGGCTCCACGCTCGCGCATGAGTTGTACACGCGCCTGCAGGTTGTCGTCCAGCGTTGAGGGTTGATTCGGGTTGCGGCAGCGCCCGAAGTTGAATTTCGATTTTCCGCCCAGTTCGTACAGCAGCCCATTGTTGTTGCGACCGTGCGTGCCCATGGCCGGGTAGTCGTTCTCCACCAGCATTTCGTAAGCGCGCTTGTAGCTCTTGCGCGGCAGGTGGTCGACCTCGATGATCATGCCGCGTTTCATCATCTCCCGGATCAGGAATTCACCCAGCGGGGTGAGCCCGTGGTTCTGGCAGTACTCGCCTTCCAGCGGGCCGGCAGCGAGCAGGCCCAGGAACGGGAGCAGGGTGCCCACGACGTTGTCGGGCAGCCCGCTCATATCGATCGGTGGTGGCGAATCGTAGATTTCCCGCGGCTGGTTCAGACCGCCGAAGGGCACACCGCCATCGTCAAATCCCCCGGGAAACGTGAGCAGTTCCGCAGGACACTCCACATAGTTGTTGAAGTGGCCGGTGTGGCCGAAGTTGCCGATGTCGATGATGCCGCGGTCGCCGTCCCCGGCGGAAAAACCGTTGTCGTACTTGTGCACGGGAAACAGGACGCGCACGCCGCGGTCGTAATACTCGTCGAGTTTGGCCACCACGTCGGCCTCGGTGCAGGGCGAGAAATCGCCGAAGGGCACCAGGAAGCAATCGAACAGCACCGATGTCTCAATGCCGAGAATGACGGCGAGGTTGCCGGCCCGTATTTCACGGCGGGCGTCCTCGGGGCTTTCGACAATCCGGAACCAGCCCTGCCCGGGGCCGCCGTGCAGCGCGTCGATATACCGTTCCAGGTGTCGCGTGTCCTCGAGAATCTTGTCGACGTTGACCATGTCATTGCAGCTGTGCCGTTCCGGTTGGGCGTCGATACCCACGACCAGTTCGCAGAGAAACTGGTTGGTCGTAGCGTGTTGCACCATCAGCCGCAGGCCGGAGAGCCAGGCGCGCTCAATCCACTTGTAGTACTGCACCTGGTGCGTGGCACTCGACGGGGCGTTGGGCCAGTCGGTGAAAACCGGGTAACCCTCGGTGTCGTGATTCTTCTCGGCCAGTTCGCCGGTCAGCAGGGCTGGCAGCAGCGCGGCGATATCGCCGCCGGCGAAGCCCGCGCCCATGATGTCCTTGCGTCCGTCCGTGCCGTGCACCAGGTCGCAGTCGGGCAGCGCGTGTTCGACGCCCAGTGGATGGAATGGTGCGCCGTGAAAGGTACCGCCGCCGCCGAATGCCTTGTTGGTGAACAGGTGTGCGTGCGTTTCGACGAAGCCGAAGACCGCGCCGTCGTCAAACGCTGTCTTGCTCACCGCGCCGGTCGCGTCCAGTGACAGTTCCGGGAAGGTGGCGCACTCAGACTGCGCTACCAGGTCCAGCGTGGCGGCCTGGGCCTGCGGTGCCATTGAGCCGTCGGCCGCCACGTATTTGCCGCTGAGCAGGTGGTGCAGCCGGAACTGGCCGTTCACGGCCGCTTCGAGCCGCCACTCGCCCTCGGATTGCTTGTCCGGTTCGATCTGCACGCTGCCGCCCACCACGCGGGTATCGGATTCCAGCGCGGCGGCCCGTTGCAGTGTCGAGCCATCGGATGTCATGTAGTGGCCGGCTTCGTCGAACAGCAGGAACTGTCCCAGATCCGAGGGGCGCAACAGGAACCGGCTCGCGCCGGCGGTGGACGAGAGGCGGTAGCTCGCAGCGGGCAGGCCGGGCGGTGACGAGGACTGCGCGATAAATGACTGACCGCCGTCGGGTGTGATCGCCACGCAGCTATTGGCTGCCGCATAGACGGCGTCCGGGTCCGCGGGAATGCTGCACAGTGCTTCGTCGCAGCGCGCAACACACTGGCGCGCGTCGAGTATTGTGATGGTGCCGTCTCCGTCGATGTCGCGCACATCAACGGGGAAGGTCGCCGGTGAACCGTTGGCCTGGCCAATGGCGGCGATATCTGCCGAATCGACGTCGCGGTCGGCGTCCGCATCGCACATGAGCGGCACAGGGTCGCCACACTGGCCGTATGACAGGGTGCTGAAGCACAGTGCGAGTGCGGCCAGTACACCTGCATAAGCGCGCGGCGCATACCGGCGACGTACGCACAGCGCCAGCAGGCCGGTGACGAACAGCAGCGGCGTGGCGGGTGCGGGTGCCGGCAGTGGCGCGCGCAGTGACGCGTTGTTTGTCGCCGTCACCGGCAGCGCTGCGCCATTGGCATCAGCCAGTAATGCGCCGGGGAGAATGTTCAACAGCGTCTGCTGGCCGGGTGCCAGGCTGAGTATGTCAAACGTCAGTGTCGCCAGGATAAACCAGTCGGGTTGTTGTGCTTCGAGCAGGTGCGACGCAAGAAAGCTGACCTCACCCAGGCCGACGATGCCGGCCGAGACGCCGGTGCTGACATCCACGGATTCCAGTGCGGTTGCGTCGCCGAGAAAGCCGCCGAGCAGGTAGTCACTGAAGGCGATGGCGGCGGGGTCGAACGCGATCTCCGCTGAGAACGCGCCCAACGCCGGTGCAGTGAAATCGCCCAGGCCGCTGACCACCAGGTCAATGGCAACCGTGTCACCGGGGCTGGCACTCGACGCGTCGGGCTCCAGGCTCAGCAGGGCTGCGTTGGCGTGGCCGATCTGCAGCAGGCTGAAGAAAAACAGAAACCCAAGCGTGAAAATAGTTCGCGGGTGACGCTGGCCGGCCATGGCATTACCTCTTCAAGACGGGGTCTGGACCCAAAGCGCTTTGTTGCGCAGTAATCGTGCCAATAAGCACCAAAAGCTGCGGGGTCAGGCGCTTACCAAATGAATTCGAGCTGCGTTTTCTTTGCTAAACGGGATAAATGTAAAAAGCGCTGACATGTGCAGTTTTGGTGCGCTGCGGCTGGAGGTAAAGATAGATGGAAAAAGAAGAGAAGCTGGACGAGCCGATCAGGTCAGGAGCGCGGGTGTTGCCAGAGGTGTGATCAGCCGGGCTGCGCTCAGCCGGGCTGCGATCAGCCCGGCCGGATCACAATACCAACGGCGTGTTACAGCATCATTGGCGCGGGGCACCGGTTGAGCGTACCGCTCCCACCGGCGGTGATGATGTCACCCACGTCGGCGTCAACCTTGATCTGTTCCGCGGAACTACACGGGTAGTTTAGATAGGCAACCACGACCAGGTTGGTTTCGCTGCAACTGTTAAACAGGGTGCCGCCACCAAACGGATCGCGAATGTTCTGGGATTCCTGGCCGCCACCGCAGGCGGTGCTGCCATCGGAGAAGCCGGCATCGGTTGCGCGCGTCTGGTCGATACCCAGGCCGCCCAGGGTCAGGCCGCCACCGAGCAACAGCAGGCTCAGGAACTTCTGTGCGTTGCCGCGTTGCTGCAGGAAGCGCAGGGCGACCACTGCCAGCAAGACGCCCAGGGCGATCATCAGGTTGGTGCTCATGGTCGGGATGCCTGGCGCGCCGGCGCCGGCGACCACGACAACCGGTGGTGTTGTACCTGCCAGGGCCGATGCCGGTCCCAACAGTAGTGAGGCCCAGAGCAGGGCGTGAAGCTTGCGTTGAATGCGTTGTGACATAGTGGCGACCCTCACTGGCCTTTTAATTCTTCGTGTTTGTCGATGATCCGTGATCGATGTGGGGCTAGTACGATTACGTACTTGTCAGATCCCACCTTGCCATGCTAGGAGAAAGCGCCGGAGCGCGCAAGCACAAACCCTGCCCTGAACATGGTGCCCCGGCGGCGCTTGCACTTGCCCGGGTGCGGGGTATTCTAGGGTTCTCTCCACTGCCGGTTGTCCCCTGTTGGAACCAGAAATCGTTATCAGGCCCTATAACGACTGGGTTTTTACTGCCTCTGCGGTCATATTCGCGGTCGCGATTGCCTGGGAATCCTTCGCCCCGCGCCGGACCGCCGGGCAGGGTGTGATGTGGCGGTGGGGCAACAACTTTTCCATCGGTCTGTTGAACTGGTACGTGTCCACACTCGCGGCGACCTGGGTGAGTCTGGCGCTGGCGGTGTGGGCAACGGAGCACGGCTTCGGGCTGATGTCGAGATGGGAGACGCCGGTACTGCTCGGTGCGCTGATCCTGCTCGTGGTATCGCAGTTTTTCAGCTACTGGATTCACCGGGCGTTTCACGAGGTGTCCTGGCTGTGGCCGATCCACGCGGTCCATCACTCCGACCCCGACGTCGACGTCTCGACCAGTTATCGGCATCACCCGCTGGAACCGCTGCTTAGCCTGGCGATCACTGGCCCGGTCGTGCTGCTGCTCGGCGCCAACCCGGAGGCCGTGTTCTACTACCGGCTGTTTGCGGTGGCCGCTACCGTGTTCAGTCACAGCAACGTGCGCATTGCGCCAGGGCTCGAGCGTTACCTGCGGCTCGTACTGCTCACCCCGGACTATCACCGGGTGCACCACTGTGCCGACCCCCAATACACCAACAGTAACTACGGCAGCCTTGTACCGTGGCTCGATTACCTGTTCGGTACCGCGAAGTTCCGCCCGGCGCAGGAGCAGAAAGAGATGACGCTCGGCCTGGAATATTTTCGTGAACCGGGTGACAGCCGCATTGATCGTCAACTACTGCAGCCGCTGGTGCTCTGGCGTACGCGCTGGCACAAGCGGAACTAGCGCGCCGTCGCGATCGCGCGGCCGTTTTGGCATTACGGCTGCACCCACTTGCCCCCGAATTCCGACGTTTCGATATTGAGCTGCCCGGCCAGCCCCGCCGCGCGGTGGACTGACAGCGCCTGCATCGCCTCCGACTGCATGACCTCCAGCATGACCTGGCGCGACGGCCAGACTGCGAGGCCAACAGCGTCCCACAATTCCTCCACCTCGCCCAGCGCGAGGCGTTCGACCTTGCCATCGAATGCCAGGTAGCCGCCTGCATCTTCCAGCAGTTCGGTGACGCCGGCTACATAGAGGTCGTACGCTTCGCGGCCGGTCAGTTGCGACTCGCGGCCATCCTCGTACTGTGCGTGGGGCCTGAACTTGAGCAGGTTGACCATGCAGATGGGGCCTTCGGGCCCGGGTTCGAGAAAACCCTTGATCTGCGCCTCGTCGGGGTACAGCTTGTTGATGAACTGCATGATGTCTCCGCTTGATCGTTAGCCGTCAGAGCGACAATATGGCATACACTATGTCTTTACATCTACCGTGACAGACAAAGACAGGAGCCGTCTATGGGGCCGTTGGAAGGATTGAAGGTTGTGGACCTCACGACGATGGTGTCGGGGCCGGTGGCGGCAATGATGCTCGCTGACCAGGGCGCCGAGGTCATCAAGGTCGAACCGCTGTACGGCGAGCAGATGCGGCACATCGGGCCGAAGCACAACGGTCTGACGCCGGGTTTCTATTCCTGTAATCGCGCCAAGAAATCACTGGCGCTGGATCTGAAATCAGACGAGGGAAAAAAGATCCTGCGCGATCTGGCCGAAACCGCAGATATCTTTATCCAGAATTTTCGCCCGGGCGCCATCGAGCGCATGGGCTTTGCCGAGGCGCAGTTGCGCGAGAATAACCCGGGGCTGATTTACGTCTCGATCAGCGGGTTCGGTGAGGAGGGGCCTTATGCCGACCGGCGTGTCTACGATCCGGTCATCCAGGCGCTCTCGGGTGCCACCGATATCCAGGCCGACCGCGAGAGCGGCCGGCCGCAGATGTTTCGCATCATCATCGCTGACAAGGTGACGTCGCTCGCGGCTGCCCAGGCCATCTCGTCGGCCCTGTATGTACGGGAGAAAACCGGCGAGGGGCAACATATCCGGCTCTCCATGCTCGATTCCATGCTGTCCTTTTTCTGGCCGGAGGGCATGGCGGGGCTGACCTACGCCGATATGGAATTCGATGTCTCGCAACTGCAGGGGAAAATGGATCTGATCTACGCGACGCAGGATCGTTACATCACCGCGGGCGCGATTTCGGACAAGGAATGGGCCGGC
>CAYGOX010000139.1:4897-9472 GCA_964351485.1 uncultured Halioglobus sp. | reverse complement strand
CACAGGGCCAAGCGGGTTTGCAGCCAGTGATAATAGTCGGCTCCACAAAATAACCCGGGCGATCCAGTCGCTTGCCGCCGTAAACCACCTGGCCTCCAAGGGCCTGAGCTTCCTTTACACGCACCTCGAATTGATCGACAGCCGCGGGATCAATCAGCGGCCCCACCATGGAGCTTTCATCTCGAGGGTCGCCAAGGGGAATCTGGGCAAACGCCTTGCACAGGTAATCGACCAGCTCTTCGCGAATACTTTTCTGAGCGATCAGGCGTCGCATACTGGTGCAGCGCTGCCCGGTCGTGCCAACAACACCGAAAGATATGGATCGGGCGGCCTGTTTCAGGTCCGCTGTTTCATCAACAATACAACCGTTATTACCGGAGCACTCGAGAATATTGCGACGCCCCAGGTCCCTTCCCGTTACTTCCGCCACAAACCTGAGGGATGAGCAGCACGCCAATCTGATGCACTACCTGGCGACGTACCCGGTGCTCCAGCAGCTGTACGTGGCCAAGCAGAGGCTGGTGCGCCTTATGCTGCTGAAGACGCTCACCGCCAAGCGGGCGAGGAAGAAGCTGCCGCAGTTGCTTGAGCTAATGGATCAGCTGCGAGACAGCCCTCTGCGAGCCCTGGCAAAGACGCTGACCAGTTGGCTGGAGCCGATTGTCGCCATGTGGCGATTCAGACGGGGGTGCACTGGCGTACGCAGGGCGAATCTCCCTTCCGTTCGAGACACACCACTATGAAATGCACATTCAACGCGCGCAAAGATCTCGACAGTTTTCGGGAAGGCTCCACGCAGGAAAGCGGGGATCTAATCTGCGTGCTGAGAGACGTTACTGTGGAGATAGCGAAGCAAGGAGAGCCTACCCCAGTCACGGCGAACTTTTCCACGGTCATTGACGACAATCCTAACGAAGTTGAGTCCAGATGTAACAGGCTCGTGTTACATGACTTCAATAACTACCGCCGGCACCTCGTGAGCTGGGATAAATATTACGAACTGGTCTCAGACTTCTGCGCGGAAGTCGGCCTCAGTGAGGATCCCAGCACCTTTGTCCGTGACCTGAAACAAACATTTGTCGAAAGGCCCAGCTGCTTGATGACAAGATTCCGGATGACAACTTTGTCGTATTGAACCGGGACTCGATCTCGTTGAAAAAGCGCAAAGGCGAGAAGGACAAGCGTTAACAGAGGGGGCTGGCAATAGCGTGAGGAGTAGCACTACCGGTCGAACAACATCAAAGTAACTGCGGTGCCGTCTCGTTGATCCTACCTGCGCTGCTGCCACCATCGGCGATAAACTCTGCCCCCGTGCTGAAGCTGGATTGATCACTCGCCAGAAAGCAGATCATGTTGGCGATTTCCTCGGGCATACCCACACGCGGTAAAGCCACGTCCTTGTAAAAGGTGTCGGCCTCCTCCACACTAATCAGGTCAGACGCGTGCATCTTCGTGTAGATGCCGCCGGGATGCAAGCTGTTGACCCGAATGCCGTGCTTGCCCATCTCAATTGCAGCGGCCTTCGTCATGCCGCGCACCGCCCACTTCGTGGCCGAGTACGCCACCAGGCCGTTCATGGAAGTGAGTCCGTCAATGGACGACACGTTGACGATGGAGCCGCCGCCCGCGGCTTTCATCGCTGGAAACACGGCACGCATACCGAGGAAAACACCGAGCTGGTTAATCTGAACACTGTGCATGAACTGCGCCTGGGTCGTATCCACCACCGTCGCCTGGTGCAACACGGCTGCATTATTCACCAGCACCGAGACCGGCCCCAGTTCGCCGGCCCGCTCGACCGTGTTCTCCCAATCGGCTTCCCGGGTCACATCGTGCTGACAATAATGCACACCAGCGCCGAGGGTTTCAGCGAGCGCGGCTCCCTCCTTCTCCAGTACATCGGCAATCAGGACGACAGCGCCGCTGTGGTGTAACGCCCGCACGGTCGCCTCACCGATACCACGCGCGCCTCCGGTGACGATGGCTATACTTCCGCGTAAACTGTCGTACTTCGTTGAAGTAACGTGCCGCATAATCTCGCCTCGGTGCTGCAATCAGCTACAGCACTATTTAAAGTAGGGAAAGTTGTCGCTGGCGAAACGTTGAATGCCGTCGATCTTCTGCTCCAGCGTCGGGTTCTCTCCATGATAAAAAGCCCAGGGCATGGTCAGCGTATGGGTCACTCCGCCCTCACCAAGCTTCTTGTAACCGTCGACATCCCAGGCATCTGATGCGGAGGCCATAACGTCGAACGGTTCGTGATCGCGGCCAAACTCCTTGCGATAACCTCTGATGGCCCCGACGGTATGGAGAATCTCGTCAGTGGTTTGCAGGTCGGAAAGCCAGCCATCCCCAAACCGGGCGGCCCGTTTGTGAGCAGCGGTGGAAATACCACCCACCCAGATCGGTATTTTCCTGGCGGGCGCTGGCGTCATTTCCAGACGATCGAACTGATAGTGCTCTCCCTGATATTCCACCATCTCGCCCGTCCACAACAAACGCAATATCTCGATCATTTCATTACAGCGTTTCCCGCGGGTATGAAAATCCTGCTGCAGCAAAGCGTACTCATCCTTGCTCCAGCCTACACCAATGGTCAGGGTGATGCGGTCATTGGAAAGAACTGCTGCCGTACTCACCGCCTTGGCCACCAGAAAGGGGTTGCGGATCGGCAGTACGAATACGTTATTGGTAAAGCGAATCCGGCTAGTGGCGGCGGCGCAGGCGCCGATCGCCACCCACGGGTCGGGCCAGTCAGTAAACGCCTCCCAGCGGCGCGATCCATCTTCGGTATAGGGATACGGATTTCCAATTTTCTCCGGATGCACCACGTGATCCGAAAACGTGATGGCGTCCCACCCTGCCTTCTCAGCCGCTTGCGCCAGCGGCACCAATTCCTCCAGCTTGCTGAAGGCCATTGTCAAAACAAACTTCACCTATTACCTCGTGCCCCTGAGTCGGGGCCCAGTATCATTTAAAATTGTAGCGCACAGACGCGCCGTACCGTCTTCCCGGCACGTGATCGAGCAGACTCATCATACCTGGGCTGCTGAGTGTCACGTTGCTCAGGAAGATATCGTCTTCATCTTCGAGATTTTCCACAAATACGGACACCTGGTAGCTTGACTCGGGACTGTTCCACTGCAAGCGAAAATCTGTGATGGTGTACGATTCAACCTCATCGATAGACAGGTTCTGGGGGCGCCGGTAGAACTGGTCCCGGTAGGTGGATCGCAGTGTCGCCAGGAGTTCACCGTAGCCCGAAAGGGGCTGGGTATATTGCGCTACCAGTGAGGCGGACCACTTCGGCGCGTCCGGCAGTTCATTGCCCGACAGATCCTGCGGGTTGTTCTCACTACAGCTGCCCTCCACCTCAGTGGCGGGCGCGTATGGGTCCTGCGCACAGAAATCCTTGAACTCGGTATCCAGATAACCCACTGAGGCCGTCAGCAACAACAGTTCTGTGGCCAGATACTGCAGGTCCACCTCTGCCCCATAAATTCGTGCATCAGCCGCATTCTCAACAATCGGCAGCGCATCGCGCAACTGGGTTATCTGCAGATCCGTGTAGTCATAATAGAACGCTGCGGCATTCAACTGCAGTGACTGATCCAGCCGGCGCGATTTGAATCCAATCTCGTAGGCGTCCAGTAGCTCGGGATCGACCACACTAATGTCGCCGCCAGCGATCTGCTGTAGTTTTCCGGACTTATAGCCTTTGGCATATTTGCCGTACACCATGACGTCATCATCAAGCTGATAGCGGAGACCGAACTCGCCGGTGGTTTCATCGAAGCTCTTGTCGCCATCGAATGTCCCGGCACCCAATTCTAGCTCTAACGGAAACGATAACCCCGGTGCGCCAATGGCGAACGCGGTTGAGGACATCAGCACTTGCTCGCCGGAGAATTCTGTTTCATCCCGATTGGCACGCAAGCCGCCAAACACGGTTATCTCGGGCGCATCGTCAAAACTCTGCGCGAGACTCCACTCCATACTACCGTAAACGGCCGAAGCAGTGTTGTCGGTCGATTGTGGCGAAGAACCGCTCAAGGATATTGCCAGGCCGGAATCCAGCGCCACCGACTCCAAAGCCACATCGACATCCATCTCAAATTCCGAGTAGAAGGCACCTACAATCCACTGCACCGCTTGATCGCCCGCTGAACTCACGCGCAGTTCAGAAGTCATCTGTTCGCGATCAAAGGCATTGAAAGTATCCAGTAATGGAAGCTCTGTTCCGTCAGTATCCACCAGTATATCCGTGCTACTGTCCGAGTATCCGGCGATCGCGAATACTTCGATATCGCCTAATCCAGTGGCATCGCTGATAAACCAGAGAAAATCGCCGTCCACGCGATTGAGATCGGCGCCACCTTCGTCACGAAGTTCCGACCTCGTAGGTGTAATGCCACGGCCAATAATGTTGGAGTTCACCACGTTAACCTTGTTGTCCGGAATCGATGTGCCACCCAGGTCATCAAGCAGCCCACTGCGACGAATCTCCAGCGGTACAGAGTTGACTTGCGCGTTTTTGTCATCGTTCAGATACACATAACGCAAGCGCAGGCGCAC
>CAYGOX010000139.1:0-4887 GCA_964351485.1 uncultured Halioglobus sp. | reverse complement strand
ATCGTCACTGATCTGTGAACTCAGGTACAGCCGATACCACTCCCGCTCGCGGGCATTCGGGTCATTGCCGTCAGAAGCGGAGAGATTATCGTAGGTAGCCGCTCTGTCGTCGTAAGCAAATGCCGCTCTTGCCAGCAGGCGCTCCCCCGCAATGGGGAGATTCGCGTAACCGCGTAGCAGGTGGCCGCTGTCACCACCCTGTATCTGCTGGAACTGATAATCCACGGACGCGCTGAGCGTATCCTCCGGCTCTTGCCAGCGGACATCGATGGCGCCCGCTGTCGCGTTGCGCCCAAACACCGTACCCGAAGGGCCGCGCAGCACCTCGATTGAGCCGATGTCGTAATAGGGAAAGGTCACACCCGTTTCCGCGATGAACAACCCGTTTTCGTGCTGCGCAACTGGCTGGGGCGCATTACTGCCCTGGAATCCCGCCGCGGCAATACCTCGAATACTCAGCTTCTCCGGTGTTTTGGCCACCACGTTGGGAATGTAGTTGGCGATGTCGGCCACGCTGAGAACATTCAGCGTATCGACCACATCTCCCGGCAGAGGTGCAACTGAGGCAGCAATAGCCTGCACTGACTCCTCACGCTTGGACACCGTGACGATCACCTCTTCCAGTATCCGCGCGGAGGACTGCGTGTAACCATCGGCCTGCTCAGCGAAGCTATGTGCGCTGACAGCCAACGCTATGGCACCTGCTGCAAAGGCCCTGGTATTGATTCTGTCCATCGAGTGGGTTCCCTATTTGTAGGTATTCTAAAACTTAAGAAACAAATCTCGTTCCAAGTGTCGCTCTCTGTAATCGGGCATGCTCCGGACCCGCTATCGCAGGTATCCCACTCCCCGTCGCCCGGGAATTTGCTGTCACCGTGCACGCATGCAGAACGACCGTCAGGGCATGTATTCCCCGCCGTTGACATCCAGACTGGCGCCGGTAACAGCACGCGACAGCGGCGAGGCGAAAAAGATGACCGATCCGGCACAGTCACCGTCTTCGGGAATATGACCCAGCGGAATATTCGCTATCACCTGCTGCTTGATATCGTTCAGGCTGCAGCCCTGAGCATCCGCCGCCATCTGTAAGCTGCGCTCCACGGCATCGCCCCACATCCAGCCCATCACCACGGAGTTGACGCGAATGCCCAGTGGCCCGAGCTCGGTAGCCAGTGCCTTGGTGGCAGCGGCAAGCGCCCCCTTGGAGGCAACGTAAGCACCCTGGTTGGGCAACGGCTTGCGCGTGACCATGGAGTTGACGTTGACGATAGATGCTTTGGTGGAGTTCTTGAGGTGAGGCAAGGCAGCCTGCGCCATATTCAATGAACCAAATAGGTTGACGTGCAGCGGGCGCTGCCACTGTGACAGATCGGCGCCCTCAAAAGGCTCATAGGGCCCGGGGTCGTAGGCCGAATTGATCAACACGTCGATGGCCTCAAAGCGATCAAAAGCCGCATCAACAAAGCGCTGGCACTGCGCCACATCGGTGACATCGGCTGAAACACCCAGCAGTCGGTCACCATGATCAGCCAACTGTGCCGACAATTGATCGAGAAAGGCCTGCTTGCGACACGCCATGGCGACGGAGCCACCGGCCTCGAGCACCGTCCTGACCAACTCCTGGCCGAGGCCCGGTCCAGCGCCAGACACCAGAACTACTGTGTTGTCGAGAAGCATCGTGCGTCTTACCCGTCGAGCTTCAGCGGCGCCATCGCTTTAGCCTCGGCCTCTCGAGCAGCCAGCACCGCCAAATACTCTTCGCTTGTATCATCCCAGGCCGCCTTGGCCGCTTTCCAGCCTTCCATCGCTTTTTCGATATCGATGGGGTTGAAGACAGTTTCCACATAATGGAACATGCCATCGCCCCGGTACTTCAGCAGCAGGAACATGCGCGCCTGGTGGTTGCTGCCATCACCGGGGTCGGTGAATCGCGCCCACCACAACGACCATATCCAGTCGCGCTGCTCATCAATCGCATAGTCCTCTACCGGATAGCGATTCAGTCGCACATAGGGCGTGTCCCCGGTCTGGTGCATGACATTGGACACAGCGTTGATAACGCCTTCGCGCTTGGCCAGGCGTCCCAACACACAGTCGTACATCGTGACATCCGGCGTGAGCACCTTGCCGAACTCCTCCCACCGGGTACTGCGCGCCGCGCGATTAAGCGCATCGTGAAAACCCCAGAAGGCCGTATCCATTTCTTCCCTGGAAAACTTACCCATCGTGCTACACCCCCCGTTCCAGCGTTATTTCGGCAAACTCCGCCGCTTTCTCAGCGTTCTCTGCGCGTTTTGCTGCGTCCCCTTCCGCAGTTTCCTTGTGCTTGTTCCACACGGGCAGCCACTTCTCCATCATGTCGAGAAACTCCTGCGGGTTGTAGAGGTCTTCCTCGTAGGAAAACTGCCCGTTTCCGGCGTACTTGAACAGATTGAAACAATTGGATTGATGCACGCTGCCGTCACCGGGATCATCCATGCGGTTCCAGATCAGGGCCCAGACCCAGCCACGCTCCTCGTCTATGAAGTACGCTTCTACCGGGTACTGATTGCACATGACCCAGGGATCAGACACCACGCCATTGTCGCGCGTTGCTTCCGCCAGTTCCTCGTTGCCACTGAGGTGCATGACAGCGCTCATGTTTCGTACGATCGCATCGCGGCCGGCCCATGAACCGAGGTTACGTTCTATATAGGTACAGTTTTCAGTGAACATATTGCCCCATATCGACCAGTCACCTGATCGTGCCGCCAGCAGGCCCGCCTCCTGATATTTCTTGAACGCCTCATCTATCTCTTCCCTTGTCCACCGTCTCACTATAGACCCCTTGTTAAGCTAAACCTGAAATCATGTTCAGATTAGCACTCATCGGGCTTTTGTCAACAACGTGGATCAACTAATATGCGGGTATCGAGCAACAGCGGCAGTTTCATCCGTATCGGGTCTTTGCACGACTGCCAAGATTTCGCCCAAGCGGTGCGACAACCGACAAACACAGTCAGAGCGAGCAGGCATTTGGACACTCAATCGCATACCGATGATACACCTCAGACACCCCTGGCCCCGAAGCAACAGCGCAGTCGGGAAAAATACGAGCGCATGATTGCGGCCGCCTACTCTCTGGCGGCAGAAGCCGGTTTCGAGGGTGTAACCCTCAGCAAGATCGCCAAGCGCGCCGGCGTTGCGCCCAGCACTGTATATACCCGATTCGCTGACAAGGACGCCCTGCTCCACGCCCTGCATGAAATCACAACGGCGAGGAGCCGCGCTGAAATCGTCGAGAATTTTGAAGGCCTTGCGGAGCAGAAAAAACCGCTCAAGGACATTTTGCGAGACATTATTTATCGCTCGCTGGAACTGACCGATGAGATCGCTGGGTTTCAGAAGGCCTGTTACCAGCGTGCGCTTTCCGACAGTACTTTCGCGAAGCGAGAAGCGCTGGTGCGAGAGCAACTCACACGCAGTGTGCGCCGCCTGTTCCGTGCAAGGAAAGCAGAGATCGGGCGCAAGGATATCAGCGTAAGCGCCGATTTCTTCGTAGCCATGTACACCAGCGTAATCACCGAGCACGTGATGTCTCGAGAGTTTCCCGTCGAATCACTCAGTAACAATCAGATTCGTCGGGAACTGCTCTCCGCCTGCCTGATGTACCTGAAAATCACCTAACGCAACTCGCTAAAAGGCCACATGATGACACAGACCGTTGTTTCCCACATTGGAATCTGCACCAGGGACCTCGACAAGACCATGGCGTTCTACTGCGTCGCCCTTGGCTTCAAGGAAGTTAGCAAGACCGCAGTCGGCGCGGAAGTTGGCCCTCTGATCGAGCTCGATGACCCGGAAATGCTTCTGCGCTCACACTTCCTCGAGCGCGGACATTTTCGAATCGAGGTAATGGCATTCGATCACCCCGAACCCTTGGGCGATAACACAGCCGGAGCGTTCAATCGCATTGGACTCACACATTTTGCCATGCACGTTGATGACCTCGAGGCGGCTATCGAAGCTGTAGAGCATAATCACGGCACCGTACTGCGGCACACCGAAGTCGGCGAACCCTCACGTGGCGTGCGGTTGATCTACGTACTGGACCCGAACGGTGTCAGAATCGAGCTGATGTTGCTACCAGGCGACAAGCACGCGGCGCCGGGTGAACCCGTATAGGGGCAGTGACCGTATGGCTGCGGTAACCGCCAACTTTTAAACCTTGTTACTGCCGCCAGTTGCATACGACGTAGGGCGGTCATATACTAACCAGACTTGCTTGCCCCTTCCCTCCCCATTTTTCTAAAGTCCTGCACTTTTTGCGAGTGAACTCTCGCTGCCATCCACGTCACGACGTCTCCCCGACTCGAGTACAACCTTACCCAGAAGAAGATCGCCCGCGTCTATAGATTGCGCCATGCCTAGCCAATCGCCAGCAGTTCACAAATTTCCTCACGTTGCGACTCTGGCAGGATATCAGCCAAGGTGTGACTATCCAGCACAGCCAGAAAGGCGCCCAATGCGCTGGCCAAAATGGTTTTGAGGCTACAGGCGGGAGTGATCGCGCATTGGTTGGCCGAGGCAAAACACTCCGCCAGGGTGAAGTCCCTCTCCACGTCCCTTACCAGGCGCCCGAGATTGATCTCCTCCGGCGGCAGGGCCAGGCTCAAGCCGCCATGCTTGCCCTGGGTCGCGTTCAAATAAGCCTTCGAGGGTCAACCTCACCCGCTACCATGGTGTTCTCGCTCCAAACCACCGCTGGTGTGGGCAGGTCCACCGCAGCGGGCGCAGACCCCGATGTCTATATTGAAAACACGCTTTAGCCGTTGAGCCCAGGTCATTGCGGTATGACGCTCGGCGGATGTGCGGACTTCTGCGTTGGAGATGGACTTGATGCCTTTA
>CAYGOX010000138.1:0-9608 GCA_964351485.1 uncultured Halioglobus sp. | reverse complement strand
TTGTGCTTGGAATTTTCCGGCTTGTTGAAGTTGACTTCGTCCACCTTCAGCAGGGCGAAGTAACGCTCGCTGTCTTTGGGCGGGCGGATCTTGCCGGAAATGGTATCGCCGGTGCGCAGGTTGAAGCGCCGTATCTGGCTGGGTGATACGTAGATATCGTCCGGCCCTGCCAGGTAGGAACTGTCCGCCGATCTCAAAAACCCGAAGCCGTCCTGCAGGATCTCCAGCACACCGTCGCCGTAGATATCCTCGCCGCTCTTGGCGTGGCGCTTGAGCACCGCGAAGATGATGTCCTGCTTGCGCGAGCGCGCCATGTTGTCCAGGCCCATCTCCTTGGCGATGTCGATGAGTTCCTGGGTGTTTTTGGTTTTGAGATCAGTGAGGTTCATAACAAATACAGACTTGCATTGGGTTGGAGGGGAAGGCGTTCGGGTTCAGTGAAGTTGGCCGTTGGGTACGACCGGGGCTGGCATAGAGCCAAAATTTTTAACGTAAAGAGACCGGCGCGCCAGGCAGTAAAACGTGATTCGAAGGGTTATTTTTTATTGCGCGGGATGCGCGATTGGTAGAAATGTAGCATGCCCCGAATGGGTCGTCTACCGGTTTTTTTACACAGATTTCGACGTGTCAGGCGGCCCCATATCGCGGCCGGACCCGGCGTTGGCCGGGTCCGCACACGTCTTGAGTCGCTAGACGACTTCGTCGATAAACTCGGTCAGCTGGGTCTTGGACAGCGCGCCGACCTTGGTCGCTTCCGCGCTGCCGCCTTTGAACATGATCAGCGTCGGGATGCCGCGGATGCCGAACTTCGGCGGGATATCCGGGTTGGCGTCGACGTCGACCTTGCAGACTTTCACCTTGCCTTCATATTCCTGGGCGATCTCGTCCAGGACCGGTGCGATCATTTTGCAGGGGCCGCACCACTCAGCCCAGAAATCCACCAGTACCGGAACGTCGGAGTTCAGCACTTCGCTGTCGAAGCTGGCATCGTCTACGTGCACGATTTGGTCGCTCATAGTTGTTTCTCCTGTTGAAGCCTGCCCGCGGCGGGGCAGCGGCGCGCGGCGGTCACCGCGCTGATTGCGAGGGGAGCATCATACCACCGGACCGGGGACGCACAAGCACGCCGCTAGAGCTTTTTGGCATGGCGTTATAGCCGCCTGTAATAGCCTTTGCGGGCCCGTCGGGACGGCCTGGTCGCGTAGTGTTGTCACCGCAAAGCTGCTAGATTGCCAGCAGGTACACGAAATACTCCGGGACAGGGAACAGGGCTAGCCGTGAACGCAAGGCAGGTAGTGGTACTGGTGATAATCGCGCTGGCGTTGGCGGCGTGGTTCCTGTTCGACCTGGGGCAGTATCTTGAGTTCTCCACCCTGCAGGCGCGAATCGATCAGTTGCGCGAGTGGTACGCGGACAATCCGCGCCTGGCGGGTCTGATATTTTTTGTCGTGTACGTGGCCGTGACCGCGCTCAGCGTTCCCGGGGCCGCCGTGATGACCCTGGCCGGTGGGGCGTTGTTCGGTTTCTGGTACGCCCTGCTACTGGTGTCCTTTGCCAGCAGTATCGGTGCGACACTGGCGTTCCTGGTGTCCCGGACCCTGCTGCGCGACTGGGTGCAGGAGAAGTTCGGTGCCCGCCTCGATGCGCTCAATCGCGGATTCGCGAAGGACGGGCCTTTTTACCTGTTCTCCCTGCGGCTGGTGCCGCTGTTTCCTTTCTTCGTGATCAACCTGCTCATGGGTTTGCTGCCGATTCGGGCGAAGACGTTCTACTGGGTATCCCAGCTCGGCATGTTGCCGGCGACCGCGGTATATGTGAACGCCGGTACGCAGCTCGGCCAGCTGGAATCGACTGCGGGTATTCTCTCGCCGGCCCTGCTCGGCTCGTTTGTGCTGCTGGCGCTCTTTCCCTATTTAGGACGCGCAGTGGTCGATTACATCGGCCGGCGCCGTGTTCTGTCGAACTATACGCGGCCGGCGCAGTTCGACACCAACGTGATCGTGATCGGCGCCGGTTCGGCGGGTCTGGTCGCGGCGCTCATTGCCGCTACGGTGAAAGCGAAGGTGACGCTGATCGAACGGCACAGGATGGGCGGCGACTGCCTAAACACAGGCTGCGTGCCGAGCAAGGCACTCATCCGCTCCTCGCGTATTGCGCAGTACGCGCGCAGGGCGACCGAGTACGGGTTGGCACCGATGGACGTGGCGGTCAATTTTCCCCGCGTGATGGAGCGCGTCCAGTCCGCGATCAAGACCATCGAGCCGCACGATTCGGTCGAGCGCTTTACCTCGCTGGGCGTGGACTGTGTCAGCGGTGATGCACGCCTTGTGTCGCCCTGGGAAGTGGAGGTCGACGGCAGGCGGATCAGTGCGCGCAATATTATCCTGGCCAGCGGCGCGCGACCGCGCGTACCCGCTATTCCCGGCCTGGAGACCATTGACTACCTGACGTCGGATTCCGTGTGGGAGCTGCGCGAGTCGCCGGGCCGGTTGTTGGTCATCGGTGCGGGGCCCATCGGCTGCGAATTGTCCCAGGCGTTCGCCTCGCTCGATTGCAGTGTGACGCTGGCCACGCGCTCCAACCGCGTGATGCCGCGCGAGGATGCCGATGCTGCCGCCCAGGTCCAGGCGGCCTTCGAGCGGCAGGGTATTACCGTGCTGCTGCAGCACGATGCGATCTCTTTCCGCGCCGACGGTAGCGGCGGCGTCGCCTGCTTCCTGGCGCCCGATGGTGAGCGGGAGGTGGTCTTCGATCGCCTGTTGCTGGCGGTCGGTCGCAGCCCCAACGTGGAGAATCTGGGGCTGGAGGCCCTGGGTATTGAAACCGGCCGTGGGGGTACCATCGTTGTGGACGACTACCTGCGCACGTCTGTACCGACAATTTTTGCCTGCGGCGATGTCGCCGGTCCCTACCAGTTCACGCACATGGCCAGCCACCAGGCCTGGTTCTGTGCGGTGAACGCGCTGTTCGGGCGGTTCAGGAAATTCAAGGTCGACTATTCGGTCGTACCCTGGGCGACGTTCACCGATCCAGAGGTGGCGAGGGTGGGCCTGAGTGAAGACGAGGCGCGCGCGCAGGGTGTGGCGTATGAGGTCACGCGGTATGCGCTGGACGATCTCGACCGCGCAATCGCCGACGGGGAGGCGCACGGTTTTGTCAAAGTGCTGACCCCACCGGGCCGCGACACGATTCTCGGTGCTACCATTGTCGGCTATCACGCGGCGGAGTTGCTCAACGAATTTGTTCTGGCGATGAAGCACGGGATCGGGCTGACGAAAATTCTCGGCACAATTCACGTGTATCCCACGCTCAGTGAGGCGAACAAGTTTGCCGCCAGCGAGTGGCGCAAGGCGCGCAAACCCGAACGCCTCTTGTCCTGGGTCGAGCGCTACCACGCGTGGGCCCGGCGCTAGCGGCGAGGTGGGTCGAACGGTGTTTAAATCGTAATTGCGGTAATGCAGGAGTAGAGATATGGCTAATGTAGCGGTGGTTCTGGCGGGATGCGGCGTGTATGACGGCGCTGAAATCAACGAAGCGGTATTGACGCTGCTCTGTCTCGAACAGCAGGGTGCGACCTATCAGTGTTTTGCGCCGGACCGGGAACAGATGCATGTAATCAATCACCTCACGGGTGAGCCTGCTGAGGGTGAAACGCGCAATGTGCTGGTCGAGGCCGCCCGCATTGCCAGGGGTAACATCAAACCGCTGGAGGCGGCCAGCCCCGATCAGTTCGATGCGCTGATCGTGCCCGGCGGTTTCGGTGCTGCAAAAAATCTCAGCGACTTCGCCGTGGCCGGCGATGCGATGACGGTGCAACCGGATTTTCTCAAAGTAGCGCAGGCCTTCCATGCCAGTGGCAAACCGATCGGCCTGATCTGTATCGCGCCGGTGATGGCGGCGGCGATCTGCGGCGAGGGAACACAGTGCACGATCGGCAACGATGCCGAAACCGCGACGGCGATTGCCGAAATGGGAGGCACGCACGTTGAGTGTCCGGTCACCGAGGCGCGTATCGATACCGACAAAAAACTCGTGACGACACCGGCCTACATGCTCGCCGGGAAAGTCTCGGAGGCCTACGCGGGTATCGGGGAGTGCGTTAAAGCGGTGCTGTCGCTGGCCTAGTACCGTGAGCGGCGCCTGGCACGTCTACATCCTGCGCTGCGCAGACGGCTCGCTGTACACCGGAGTGGCGGTGGACGTGGCGCGGCGGATTGCGCAGCACAATGGCGAGTTGGCCGGCGGTGCACGCTATACCCGTGGCAGGCGCCCGGTTGAATTGCTGTGGTCCGAGGCGCTGGGTAGCCGCAGCGAAGCGCAGAGTCGCGAGGCTGACATCAAGAAGAAAAGCCGGCGCCAGAAACTGCGCCTGGCCAGCGTCTAGCTGATCGCCTCCAGTTCCTCCTGGCAATTCAGCCAGTCTTCCTCCAGCGCTTCGGTTTCCTGCTTGAGTTCACCTTCGCGGCGCAGCAAGTCAGCCAGTTCGTCCTTGCGGTCTGCGGCGTAGAGGTCGGTGTCGGCCAGGCTGGCGCGCACCGATTCCAGTGCCTTCTCGTTTTTGCCGATGGCGGTCTCCAGCGAGGCGATTTTCTTTTGCAACGGACGCAGCCTGTCGCGCGCCGCCGCGGCCTGCTGGCGCCGTTCCTTGCGACTGGTGTCCCTGGCCGCCTCGTTCGGTTGCGCCGCGCTGCGCAGGCCCGCGAGAATCCACTTCTCGTACCCCTCCAGGTCGTCACTGTAGGGCTCGACCTGTCCGTCGCGCACCAGCAGCAGTTCCTCTACGGTATTGCGCAGCATGTGCCGGTCGTGGCTGACCAGCAGCACCGCACCCTCGTACGCCTGCAGGGCCACTTCCATGGCGTGGCGCATGTCCAGGTCGAGGTGGTTGGTCGGTTCGTCGAGCACCAGCAGGTTGGGTTGTTGCCACACGACCATGGCCAGCGCCAGCCGCGCTTTTTCGCCACCGGAGAACGGTGCGACGGCGCTGGTGGCGACATCACCGCGGAAGTTGAATCCCCCGAGAAAATCCAGGATGTCCTGGTCCCTTGCCTCGGGGTCGAGTCGCTGCAGGTGTAGCGCGGGGCTGGCTTCGAGGTCCAGCGCTTCGAGTTGTTGCTGGTCAAAGTAGCCTGTGCGCAGGTGTTCACCCGTGCTGCGCGTACCGCCGCACAGCGGCAGTCGACCGACGATGGACTTGAGCAGGGTCGACTTGCCGGCGCCGTTGCGCCCCAGTAACCCGTAGCGACTGCCGGGTCGCAACGCCAGGCTGACCCGGCGCAGGATGACATTGTCGTCGTAACCCAGGTCCGCCTCATCCAGTCGCAACAGCGGGTCGCTGTTCTTCTGCGGCGTGGTGAAACTGAAGGTGAACGGCGAGTCGACATGTGCGGGCGCGACGGCCTGCATGCGCTCCAGTTCCTTGAGGCGACTCTGGGCCTGTTTCGCCTTGGTGGCCTTGTAGCGGAAGCGCTGTACGAAGGCGTCGATCTCGGCGCGACGCCGGGCCTGTTTTTCGAAAGCGGCCTGCTGGTTGGCCAGGCGCTGCGCGCGCTGCAACTCGAAATCCGAGTAGGTACCCTTGTACGCATGCAGCTGCTGGTTCTCGATGTGCAGAATCCGTTCGCAGGTCGCGTCGATGAAGTCGCGGTCGTGGGAGATCATCAGCAGCGTGCCCGGGTATTGCGTGAGCCATTGCTGCAGCCAGAGCGTTGCGTCGAGGTCCAGGTGGTTGGTCGGCTCATCCAACAGCAGGATGTCCGACGGCGTCATCAGGGCGCGGGCGAGATTGAGCCGGATTCGCCAGCCGCCGGAGAAGGCGCTGACCGGCTGGCTAGTCTCGGCTTCTGAAAAACCCAGGCCCTGCAGGAGTCGCTGCGCGCGTCGTTCGGCGCTGTAGCCGTCGATCGTTTCCAGTTGATTGTGAATGTCCGCTGCCCTGGAGAAATCCTCAGAACTCTCGGCCGCGGCGAGCCGGTCGCGCAACCTGGCCAGAGCAGCGTCGCCGCGCCAGGCAAACTCGAGAGCGGACAGCTCGGTGGGATGAATTTCCTGGGCCATATGCGACAGCCGGAAGCCGCCCATGCCCTCGATCTCGCCGGCGTCGGCGCCCAGCTCACCCAGCAGAAGTTTGAACAGGCTGGTCTTGCCGCAGCCATTGGCGCCGATCAGCGCCAGGCGCTGGCCGGGCTGGATCGTGATGTTGGCATCGTGCAGCAGCAATCGGCTGCCGCGGCGCAGGCTGATGTCGCGGAGAATAATCATGGCGGCCGCAATTCTACCGGCGCCACTGGAGCCGGGCTAGTGTGTCGCAGGCGACGCGGGTACAGTGTGACCAGTTACTGCGGTGTGCTTATCTGCCATGGACAATCCATTCTGGGACTACGCCTGCGCGGTCTATGCCAAGGAGTCCGTCGCCCGCTGTTGCCTGCAGTTGCAGGATGACTACGGTGTCGACGTGAATCTGCTGCTGTACGGCGCTTGGCTTGGCCAGCAGGATCTGGCGCTGACCGGTGCGCATCTGCGCCTGGCCGAGGCGCAGGTGGCACCGTGGCGCGACGAGGTCGTCAGGCCGTTGCGTCGCTTGCGCAGGGCGCTGGGCGAGCCTGGCAGGCGAGGCACTGCGTATACCGACGTCAAGGCGCTGGAACTGGTCGCAGAGCGGCAGCAGCAGGACATTCTCTACGCCTGTTTTGGCCGCGACGTGCCACCGGTGTGTGATAGCTGCCTGCTCGATAACCTCTGCTCGGTGGTACAGGCTTTTGACGGCAATCGAGCGAGCTGGAACGATCAGGTTGTTCACCTGTCACAGCTACTGTGCGGCGCTGCCGCGGGGGTGGCGCCAGCGCAGGGCCGGTAGTAACATGATTGCCCGCATAGCAAGGGCCCCTGGTAAGTGGCCCGCTCCAATAATCAACCCTTTACCTTGACGGAAGATTCTATGAACAAGTTCGCATTGCCGCTGGCGTTGGTCAGCGTATTTACGCTCCAGGCCTGCACACAGCCTGCCAACGACGCGGGGAGCGCCGATTCCGCTGCTGCCTCGGGCGAGGCGGTGACACTCGATACATCAGAAAAGCGCCTGAGCTACGGTATCGCTTATGGTCTGGGCCAGCGTATGGTGACTGACGATGTACCGATTGAGCAAGCGGCGTTCACCCTGGGCCTGAAAGATTCGCTGGCCGGCGCGCAACCGCGTCTCACGCAGGAAGAGATCGCAGCCGAAATGCAGGCCTACCAGACACAGGCAGCCGCCAAGGCACAGGCCGCGCAGGCCGCCCTGGGCGAAGAGAACAAGGTCAAGGGTGAAGCCTTCCTGGCGGAAAACGCCACCAAAGAAGGTGTTACCGTGACAGAATCCGGGCTGCAGTACGAAGTGGTCGAAGCGGGCGAGGGCGCCAAGCCGGGTGCTGACGACACGGTCGAAGTGCACTATCGCGGCACGTTGATCGACGGTACCGAGTTCGATTCATCCTATTCGCGTGGCCAAACCGTGAAGTTCGGTGTGACCCAGGTCATTCCCGGCTGGACAGAAGCACTGCAACTGATGTCCGTGGGATCCAAGTACAAGCTGGCTATTCCGTCGGATCTTGCCTACGGCCCCGGTGGTGCCGGTGGCGGCCTGATCGGTCCGAACGCTACTCTGCTGTTTGATGTCGAGCTGGTGTCCATCCCGAGCCAGGAGACTGCCGGGGACGCAGAGTCCGACGCAGAGTAAGTCCTCTCTACGGCGTGAGGGCCTTCACCTCACGCCGGTGCCTGTTATGGAGGCCGGCGATCAGCTGGTCCTCCAGGGCAAAACGCGATTCCAGCAGTTCCCCCAGGGCGGACAGATCGCGACGCAGTTTGTCCCCGTCCTGTTCCAGAGGCGCATCTTCCGCGTATTTTTCTTCGTAGGCGAGAATGACTTCGGTCGTATCACCAATGGCCGGGAGGATACGCTGCGCCAGTGAGCAGCTGCCGTCGTCGAAACTTTCCGCCTCGTTGACCAGGCGGTTGAACACCTCGAAGTGCCCGGCCGATACGTAGTCCACCAGCAATTCGCAGAGTCGGCGCTGGCGCGTACGCATGTTGTTCTCGTCGAGGTTACTGTCCAGCGCCACCACTATTTCGGTATAGCGCGTGAGAACGTCGCGACGTTCCTTGAGCCAGGCGGTCAACAGCGCCTCGACCTCGTGAAACAGTTTGCCGGGATCGCCGTTGTTATCGCCTTGTGCAGACATGACCTTGTTTCCTGGGGTCAGCGGGTAGTCGGGCTGTCGCGGAACATGAGCCAGAGGCTGGCCACGACAGTCACCGCAAAAAGCAGGAGTGTTTGCTGGGGAATGCTCATGCCGAGAAATGTCCAGGCGACCTCGGCGCAGTTGCCATCGCCCATCAGCATCAGGCTGATCGCTTCCTGCAGCGGAAAGTTTTCCAGCATGTACTCCAGGCTCGGCCCGCAGGCCGGCACCTGGTCCTCCGGCAGGCTTTGCAGCCAGACGTGGCGGGCGGCAATTGCGCCGCCGATGTAGGCGGAAATGCCGCACAGTGCGGCATACACGCGGCGACCCCATCCCGAGGGGTTGTGCAGCGCGCCAAGCAGGGCGAACAGGGCCCAGCCCACCACGAAAACACGCTGCGACATGCACAGCGGGCAGGCGGCCAGGTCGAGGAAGCCCTCGAGGTAGAACACCGCAAATGCCATGGAGACCACTGCCAGCAGTACCAGTGAGATAAAGACAAGCCTGTGAGAGAGAGACTCCAGCATGTTCGGGTTCCGCAAGAATGGATGGTTCAGCGAGCGCGTCGCTTTAGCGGGGATTTTTACTTGTTAGCGCAACAGGCGTCAACGCCTTTGCGTGTGTGATAGTCGCATCAGGATATCGCGGCTGTGCTCGAGCAACTCCGGATAGAATTCCAGGAAAGCAGTTTCCAGTGCGGGGCGCAGAGCGGACAGCTCGTCGTTGATGTCGACAAACGGGTTGTCGCGTCGGAAGCGCTGCCCGATGTTGCGCGCGGCGCGGGGAATGGTGTCCCAGTGCGCGTACAGGCTCAGCAGTTCGTGCTCTACCAGTCGCGCGTGCATGGCGGAGGCGCGCTCGCCCAGATGTGGCTGTGCCTGTGCCAGCGCCGCATGCACGGTGTCGCAAAATACGGGCAGTGGCGTATTGCTGAACTGGTTCCAATGCAGGGTGAGGTAGTGATCGAAAGACAGGTCAACCAGGATGCCGGCGTATCGACGCAGTCGCGTGGGAAAGCGGTTTTTCAAGTGTGTCAGTGCGGGATGGGTATCGGTGTACGCATCCACGGCGCGGTGATGGCGAATACCGATCGCGAGGGGGTGCGAGGAGGTGTCGTCCAGCCTGCCTTTGTAGTATTCGCCCTCCAGTGAGCCGGCCATGATCGATGCATCGGGCCACGCCAGGTGGAAGTGGGCGAGAAAATTCACCGCGCGACTTACAGGGCCTGGTACTGCCTGTAGAAGTTGTCCAGGTACTGTTCGAAGCTGATAGTGTCGGCAGCCTCGATATCAGCCTGCGCGGCGATAGAGCGGGTGGCCTCGTCCGTGTAACGCTGCGCATTCTCGCCGGATAACTGTCGACTGGAAAAATGTTCCGACCACTGCTGCG
>CAYGOX010000137.1:3175-9619 GCA_964351485.1 uncultured Halioglobus sp. | reverse complement strand
GCTCAACCGAACGCCCTTCAAACACTGCCATTGGCAGACCTCCGACTGTGATTCATCACGTTCATACCCCGACGCGATGCGCAGGGTTACCCGATATCCAGGTCAGCCAGTACTTCCAGCTGCCCCAGCCGCGTAAAAAACAGACCGCAGCGCACCGGTCTGCCCTCCATCGCGTGTACCGCGTCACGATACCCCAGCAACTGCCCGCGATACTGTTCGACTTCCCGTCCGATAAAAGCCTCTTCAGACTCGCCGGTAGCCGGCCGGCTCGACTTGTAATCGATAATCCATCGGGTTCCGCTGTGCTCATCGATGAACGAGCGGTCGATAAACCTGGATCGCGGCGCGCCGTCTTCAAGTACTGTCACGGGCCATTCGCTGACAGCCTCCTCGCGCGCCGCCGACAGAATCCAGCGCCCTATCCCCTCTCCCGACAGCGTACTGGCCACGGCATGCTCGACATCCGCCTCGGCCTGGGCGAGACGTTCGGGATCAACACCGCATTCAAGCAGCAGCATGCGCCACCATGCCCGGTCGCGCGCGTCGGCCTGCTCCGGCAGGGACGCCCTGCGCGATAAAGCCTCGAGGGCTGCGTGCACCACGGTGCCCACCGAACGCTCGTAGTGGCTTTCGGGAAGCGGCGGCAGGTTTTCTCCGGCATCGTCTGGCGGCGTGACCGCCACGTCGGGCGGCAGCGCACTGCCCACCACGCGCTCCAGTGGCGGATACCCTGCACTCGCACCAGCCACCTCGCCGACACGCTCAACCTCCGTGAGCGCAACGGTGTCGGCCACTGCGGGCCAGATCGTCCCTAGCAGGGTGCTCTCGGTCGGCGCCGTGGGAGCACCGGTCTTGGCATTCACAGAGAGACAGGCGCTCAACATAAGGCTGTGCCGCGCGCGCGTCGCACCGACGTACATCAAACGCGTATTCTCCTCCTGCGCGCGGAGCTTGCGCCGCTCGGACAGGAAGTTGTACAGCGTCGGGGCTTTCTTGTCCCGGTCGTCTGCCGCGAGCAGGAACGCGCGGTTGCCCTGGGCATCGCTGAGCTCCTCCCACAACAGCAGGGCGCGACTGTTGCCGCGTGTGGAGCGGGCCAGTTGCGGGATGACAACGTGGTCAAACTCCAGGCCCTTGGCCTTGTGAACGGTCATCACCTGGATGGCGCTGCTGGCGTCGCCCCCGGCCCGGTACAGCTCGGCCAGCTTGTGTTCCAACCAGGCCACGTCCAGCCCCAGGCCCAGCGCATCGGCTTCTTCGAGCAACGTCATGAAACTGTGAACATCTGACAACGCCCAGGCGGTATCGACCACCGCCGGGCCGCCGAGCGCCAGCCAGGCCTGCTCTATCCACACGCGAAGGGCCAGGCGATCCTGCAGTTTCCAGGCTTCTGACAGGGCCGAGCGCACCGGGGCGAGCCTGGCGCGTGCATCTGCGCTGAGCGTGGCCAGCAGGGCCTCGTCTGCCAGCAGGTCGCGCAGGCCGCGCCAGCGGGCGTCTTCAGCGCCGCTGCTGAGCGCCAACAAATCAGCCAGGCGCAAACCGCACCAGGGCGCGCGCAGCAGGGCCAGGGCGGCGAGGCGGTCAGCGGGATTGGCCAAAACGCGACACAACACCAGCAGGTCGACGACAGCGGGCGCCTTGTCCAGGCGATCGAGATCCTGCGCGTAATACGTCAGGCCGGCTGCCTTCATCGCAGCCAGTAACGGCGCCAGGTGCGAACGACTTCGACCCAGGACTCCGATCGACGCCCCCGGCTCCCGTGCGAGACGTTCCTGAAGATAGTCACACAGGAAGCGCAGCTCCGCGTCCTGTGCGCCCTCCCCGGTAAAAGCCCGGATACTGACGCCCTCACCCTCCCGCGCCGGATGCACAGCCGTCGCCGCGGTGAAACTGACCTGCGCGCGCGCCGTATTGTCATCGTCGGGGAACGCTGCGGCAAAGGTTTCGTTGACCCAGTCGACGACATTGCCCTGGGACCGGAAATTACTGGTGAGCTGCAACGACTCAAGCCTGACCCCGTTAAACCCCTCGCGCTGCGCCTTGAGCAACAAGCCCACGTTGGCGCCGCGAAACCCGTAAATCGACTGCATGGCGTCGCCCACGATAAACAGCGTCCGCGGGGCATCTGGCTGGATCGCGTTGTGTTCGGCCCAGCCGCGAGTGAGCTTGCCGATCAATTCGAACTGCGTGACATCGGTATCCTGGAATTCGTCGACGAGAATATGCTCGATGCGATAATCGAGCCGCAGCGCCAGGTCTGTCGGGTTGTCGTCGTCACCCAGGGCGAGCAGCGCCGAGCGGGCCATCTGCGGGTAGTCCACGGCCAGCCGCCGACGAAACACCAGCAGCAGGCGCGCGGCCAGCACCGGCAACAGGCGCGACAGGCACAGGACGAGTTCCCAGGCATCGCTGCCCGACTCCATGACGGGCAGCTTCGGCAGCTGGGCAAGTTGCTGTTCGAGTCCCGGCACCTGGGCCAGCTCGCCTAACAGGGCGAGCATCCGCTGCTTTTGAGCCTTGGCATTTTCTCCTTTTGGCGGAAATCCCTGCGTGACCGACACCGTCTTGCGAAAATTACATTCCTTAGTCAGGACAAGCGATGCTAGAGCACGCCAGCCAGGCAACTGATCCGCCGACGCTGCGGGAAAATTCTTGGGGACAGGCTCATGAAGCTCTTTCGCCCTGTACTGTAAGAGGTCCAGCAGTTCACCCTCGTAAGGTGCCAATCGCTGGGCCAGGTCGTTCAAGACGCGGTCGACGACATTTTCGACGGTCTGCAACAGGTACTGCTCTGACGCCTCCGGCTGATAGCGGATGCCGATATAGGACTGCCACTGCTCGCGATCGCCCAGCAGATCCACCAGCAGGTCGGTCACCTTTTCCCAGTTGTTGTCCAGGTGCGCCATCAGGTACGACAGGTCGTCGACGTAACCGCCCTCGCCCTCGATACCGTCAAGAAAGTCGATCACCGCCTCGCGGTATAACGGCTTGATGTCCTCCTCGATCGCCAGCGCTCCGCCCAACTGGCCCAGCACGGGCAGCTGCCCCGCCAGTTCGACGCAGAAACTGTCGATGGTCTTGATACTGAAACGGCTGATATTGTCGAGCAGTTGCCAGCCGTGCTGTTCGTCCGTGCGCAGCACCGCCAGGGCGAGATCGCGCGTCACCTGTTCGTGCGGCGACGACACCGGCGTCTGGGCCTGCGCATCGACCAGCGCCTGGTAGACACGCTCGCGCATCTCTGCCGCAGCCTTGCGAGTGAACGTGATCGCCAGCACCTGCTCCGGCCGCCCGACGCGCGCCACCAGCGCCAGGTACCGCTGGATCAACAGCTCGGTCTTGCCCGAGCCCGCCGGCGCAGTCACGCTGAAGCTGCGGAGGGTGTCCAGGGCCCGGCTGCGGGCCTGCGCATCGACAACCGCGCTCACTCGTCCTCCTCCGCATCCTCAGCCTCGATGACACTCTCCACACGGCACAGCGACTGCAAGCCACACCACTTGCAGCTGGCCGGACTGAGCGGGTCGACTTCGGCATGCCCGTCGATAAAAGCACGGGCCAGCGCTTCCAGCGCCTCACCCGACTGCGCAATCAGTGCTTCCCAGTCCAGCGGTTCTTCCCCACCTGGAGGCTTGATTTCGGTTTTGATACCGCTGGCAAATTCGCCGCTTCCCACCCCGACAAACTTGCAATCGTCCCGACGCACCTGGGCGAACGCCACGCCCTCGACAGGCTCCGGATACGCCAGCCTGTACAGCATAAGTTGGGGGCTCGCCGGCCGTTCCCCGGCCAGGTCTCCCAGTCTTCCGGCGCTGGATTTGTAATCAAGAATCAGGTGAGTGCCGTCGGCCAGCTCATCCACACGGTCAATGCGGAACTTCAGATCGAGCTGCGACAACGGCAGTGTGCAGTTCTCCTCCCTGGCCCGCACGACGAACTGCGGGCGATCGCGCTCCAGCTGGAGCCACTCCAGGAGAAGGCCTTCGAGCCGTCCGCGCTCAAGCGACCAGTAGTTCACCGGCAAGTCGCCGCGGCGCTTGCCGTAGACGCGAGCCAGCCCCTTTTCAGCCGCGCTGGCCGCCTCGGTCGCGCATTGTGCGTCGTCCAGTGCCAGCAGCCGCTGCTGGTCACCCAGGCTGCCCCACAGCGCGTGCAGGGCGTCGTGCAGAATGGTTCCGCGTTCACTGGCCGACAAACCGAGGGAGAACGCAGGCAGCGGCTCGACCTGCAACCGGTGCCGTGCAAAAGCGCGGAACGCGCAGTTGGACTGATCCTCGATCAACCCGGCGCCGCCACCGTGACGTGCACCCGGCTCCAGCTGTAGCGCAGGTGCGCGATCATCCGGAACGCTTTCCAATTGCCGCTTCGCGAATTGTTCCTGCCAGGACTGTGGTACCGCATCGCTATCAGGCAAGGTGGCCGGGGTGAACCCCGCCAGTAGCACGCTGGGCAGCGCGCTGGCGCCATCGTCCTGCCGGGCGTATCCGCAGTGCAGCTTGTCGACCGCTCGCGCATATTGCGCCATGCGCAGGGTGGCAACCTCGGCCTCGCGCGTGTGACTGGCGCGCGGCATTCCCAGGGCTATCTGCATGTGCACCGGCAGGAAGGCGTTGGGTCGCGGCGATTCCGGCCACTGCGAGGCATCCATACCCAACAGCCACAGGTGGTCGAACTGCAGGCCGACGGCTTCGAGCGGACCGAGCACCTGCACCTGGCTGTCGGCTGTCTGCGGTTGCGACATCGTGGCCAACGCCTGCTCGCGCACCAGCGCCAGGGCCTGCTCGTAATCCAGCGGCTCGCTGACCGCATCAAAACGCTTGAGCGTATCGAGCAGTTCATACCAGCGGGCAACCTGCTGGAATTCGAGCGAATCGAGCTGGGTTTCCCCCGGCCAACCCCAGTGCTGCAGCACCTCGAGGAAGTACTCGCCCCAGCGCCCGGGCAGCGCCGGCCGTGTCAGGTGCCGAAGCTGTGCCACTTGCTGGAGTATGCTGCCCAGAGCCACCCCTTGCTCCTCACCGAGTGTGGCTTCGCATAGTGTTGTGCGCAGGCGCGCCACCGACACGCGGCTCGCGCCGGCATCGTGGAGCTGTTTGACGACCAGGTTGGCCAGTGGCGCCCCCGCGTCATCGAGGGCGAAGTAACGTGAATTGAGCAGCGTCACGACCTCGGGCACCGTGGTCTCGGGCAAACCCATGGATAGCGCCCGCAGCGCATCGCGCACGACGGGCGTATGCGCCAGCGGCATGCCTGTCGAGAAGTTCACCGGCAGGCTGGTGTAGTTTTCGCCCAGGCAGTCAAACGCACTGCGAAGCTGGTATTCGAACGGAATGCGATCGCTCTGCATGTCTGTGAGCACAATCCCGATGCGCTGGTTAGGATCTTCCTGATAGGTCCGCGCTGTCCACTGCGCCACGGCGCGAAGCTGCGCGGGCGTATCCTCAAAGCTATAAACGGACTTATCAGCTCGCGGCTGCGCCGGCTCGATCCGCTCAACAGTACCTGCGATCGCTTCAAGGGCACAGTTATACAGTGGGGGCAGACCGTCGCACTCGAGCAGCACCACAGGTCCGGGGTGCACCGGCGCGGGCAGTTGCAACAATGCAGAGATGGCATCCGGACCGGTCAGTTGGCCGGCAGACGCGAGCAAACCCTCGAAGGCATCCAGCCAGCGCAGGAACACAGCACAATCGGGGTCGGCGGCAAAGGCACCGCGCCAGCGTTCGGAGCGCGGATCGACCTGCCACAACAGGAGGGTTTCCCGTGCCTGGGCGGCAAGACTGGCCGCCGCTCTGGGCTGCAACAGTCCCAGGGCATTCTCCCTGCCCTCGACCTGCTCGATAGCCCGGTGCCACACTTGCAGGGCCTGCGCAGGCCCCAGCCGCAGACCCGGCTCCAGATGACGATCGGCGACCGCCAGTTCCCACTGTCGCTCCAGCCAGGGCTGCACCGCGTGGACATTCGCCGAAGGCCACGCCGTGGCGCCGGCCGCAGCCTGCTGCGCATCCCACTGGGCGCAGATGCGCCGCGCCAATCGCTGGTTGGGTGTCAGCAGGGTCACGCCGGCCGCGAGCGTCTCGCTCAGTGGCGCAATGTCATAGAGGCTGGACGCCAAGAGATTCTCCGGAAATTTGCGGCAACTTTACGCGTTCACAAACCGTGCGCATTACTATAATATGCCGCGCCCGACGCCTGGTTCAGTCGTCGCACCCGCCAGGCACACTGCCGAGTCAACACTTTTACTTTATCAGGTGAGACCCGATGAGCAACACCGAAGTACACAACATTAACGTGGCCGCACAGGACGTGCTGATCACACCGGAAGCGCTCAAGAAAGCGCTGCCGATGTCAGCCGCCGAAGAGCAGACCCTGCGCGACAGCCGCAAGGTGATCGAGAACATTCTCGACCGCAAAGACCATCGCATCTTTGTCGTGGTGGGGCCC
>CAYGOX010000137.1:2914-3165 GCA_964351485.1 uncultured Halioglobus sp. | reverse complement strand
ATCACCGTCTTATCGTTGTTGTCGGCCCCTGCTCCATCCACGATCCGAAAGCCGCGATGGATTACGCGAAGCGCCTCAAGGACCTCGCCGACGAACTGTCAGACACGCTGTACATCGTGATGCGCGTCTATTTTGAAAAACCCAGGACCACCGTCGGCTGGAAAGGGCTGATCAATGATCCGCACCTCGACGACTCTTTCAAAATCGAGGAGGGGCTGAAACTGGGTCGCCAGCTGCTGCTGCACATCCTC
>CAYGOX010000137.1:0-2904 GCA_964351485.1 uncultured Halioglobus sp. | reverse complement strand
CCCATGTTTGTAGGAAGTTCAGTATCACGAATTTGCTGCTGGACATCCTCGAGCTGGGCTTGCCCACCTCGACCGAGGCACTGGACCCGATTTCGCCGCAGTACCTGCAGGACCTGATCAGCTGGACGGCCATCGGCGCACGTACGACCGAATCGCAAACCCACCGGGAAATGGCCAGCGGACTGTCCAGCGCCGTGGGCTTCAAGAACGGCACCGACGGTGGCCTGACTGTGGCCACCAACGCGCTGCAGTCTGCGGCCAAGCCGCACCGCTTCCTGGGCATCAACCGCCAGGGCCAGGTTTCGGTGTTCACGACCAAGGGCAATCGCTATGGACACATCGTCCTGCGCGGCGGCAGCGCCGGTCCCAACTACGACTCGGTGCACATCAAGCTCTGCGAGGATGCACTGGAGAAGGCAAAGGTGGCTCCGAACATCATGGTGGACTGTAGCCACGCGAATTCCAACAAGCAGCCCGAGTTGCAACCGCTGGTGGTGGATAACGTGGGGAACCAGATCCTGGAAGGCAACCGCTCGATTGTCGGACTAATGATCGAGAGTCACCTCAATGCGGGCAACCAGGGTATTCCCGAGAACCTGGACGACCTCGCCTACGGCGTGTCCATCACCGACGGATGTATCGACTGGGATACTACCGCGAACTGCCTGCGTCAGATGCGCGAGAAACTCAAGGACGTGTTGCCAGCCAGGATGAAAGCACAGGGATAGTAACGGTGCCGCCCGCAGGTGCCGGGCGGCGTATTTCCCTCAGGCAATGGGTCTGCGAGACGGTCTAGTAGTAGGCCTGTGACCGGTCGGTGTGGTCGGTAACATCGCGTACCCCCTTGAGTGTGGGGATCTGCTCCAGCAGCGTTTTCTCCACCCCACCCTTGAGGGTTTCATCGACGGCGCTGCAGCCCTGGCAACCGCCACCGAACTGCAGCACGGCGAACATTTCGTCTGTGACCTCGACCAGGCTGACCTCGCCACCGTGGGCCGCCAGCGCCGGATTGACCTCGTTGTACAGGACGTAATTGATCCTGTCTTCCATCGGACTGTCGTCATTCACCCGCGGCATCTTGGCGTTGGGCGCCTTGATCGTGAGCTGACCGCCCATGCGGTCTTTCGAGTAATCGACCAGCGCGTCCTCGAGAAACGGCAGGCTCCGCGTGTCGTACCACACGGTCAGCTTGCTCAGGTCGTGCTGCTCATCCGCCTCGTTGACCTCGCCCTCGCGGCAGTAGGCAATGCAGGTTTCCGCGCGCGGGGTGCCCGGGTCGTTGATAAAAACGCGTACCCCCAGGGCGTCTTCCTGCTTGGCAAGCAGTTCCGCCAGGTAATCCTGTGCCGATTCGGTGATGGTAATCATAGCGTGGCTCAATCTGTACTGATTTACTCAGGTATTATACCGCCATATGCGCAAAAGTGTGAGCCAAAAGCGATAATCAACGGCAAAGAGGCAGCACAATCTGTTAAAATTTCGAACTTTTTCAAGCTCGGCAGGCCGTGCGCAGGCGGCCGGATAAGGGAAGACGATGAGCAGCAGTACCGCGGGCACAAACCGCCTGGAGCAAGCACTAAAGGAACGGATCCTGGTGATCGACGGGGCCATGGGCACCATGATCCAGGCCGAGGGTCTCGAGGAAGCGGATTTTCGCGGCGAGCGATTTGCCGATCACCCGTCCGATCTCAAGGGTAACAACGAACTGTTGAGCCTGGTCCGGCCCGACATCATCGCCAAGATCCACCGCGAGTACCTCGAGGCCGGCGCCGACATCATCGAGACCAATACCTTCGGGAGCACGTCGATCGCCCAGGCGGACTACGACCTGGCGGACCTGGCCGCAGAGCAGAATCTAAAGTCTGCGCAGATTGCCCGGGAAGTTGTCGATGCCTTTAACGCCAAGCACCCGGAGCGAACCTGTTTTGTCGCCGGCGTACTTGGGCCCACGCCGCGTACCGCTTCCATCTCGCCTGACGTGAACGACCCCGGTGCGCGCGGCATCACCTTCGACACTTTGAGCGAGGCCTATGCCGAGGCCACGCGCGCGCTGATCGAGGGTGGCGTGGATTTTCTGATGGTGGAAACCATCTTCGACACGCTCAACGCCAAGGCGGCAATTTTCGCGATCCAGTCGGTTTTCGACGAACTCGGGACGGAGCTGCCCATCATGATTTCGGTGACGTTCCCCGATCCCAGCGGGCGCGTTCTGTCAGGACAGAATCCCGAGGCCTTCTGGAACTCGGTTGCACACGCCAAGCCGCTGATCGTGGGGAGCAACTGTGGCCGTCCCTACCGCGAGATACGCCCCTTCATTGAGGATTTGTCCCGCTCGACCTCGGCCTACTTCAGCGCCCACCTGAATGCCGGACTGCCCAATGCGTTCGGCGATTTCGACGAACTGCCAGAGATCATGGAGGGAGACTTCGACGAATTCGCCCAGCGCGGTTTCCTGAACCTGGCCGGCGGCTGTTGCGGCACTACCCCGGCACATATCGCCGCTATCGCCCGCGCGGTCGCCGACGCCCCGCCACGCCCCCTGCCCGCTGCTGACCCGGCCTGCCGGCTTAGTGGACTCGAACCGTTCAACATCCGCGAAGACAGCCTGTTCGTCAACGTGGGCGAACGCTGCAACGTAACCGGCTCCGCCCGCTTCAAGCGCCTTATCCTCGAGGGCGATTACGAAACGGCCCTGGAGGTCGCTCGCGAACAGGTGGAAAACGGCGCCCAGATCATCGACGTCAACATGGACGAGGGCATGCTCGACGCGCATGCGGCCATGGTGACGTTCCTCAACCTGCTCGCCTCCGAGCCGGATATCTCCCGCGTGCCGATCATGGTCGACTCCTCCAAGTGGAGCGTCATCGAGGCGGGCCTGAAATGCATACAGGGCAAGGCGGTGGT
>CAYGOX010000136.1:9249-9622 GCA_964351485.1 uncultured Halioglobus sp. | reverse complement strand
CCATGTTGGCGAGCGCGCCCAGCATCTGGCCGGTCTGGTTGTTGTCGCCGTCGATCGACTGCTTGCCGAGGATAACCAGTTGCGGCTGCTCCTTGTCGACAACAGCCTTCAGCAGCTTGGCAACGACCAGCGGCTCGACGTTGCCGTCGGTTTCAACCTGGATACCGCGGTCGGCACCCAGTGCCAGCGATGTCCGGATCTGCTCCTGGCAGCTCTTGTCGCCGACCGAGACGGCGACCACTTCAGTGGCGGTGCCGGCTTCCTTGAGGCGGACAGCCTCTTCGACAGCGATTTCACAGAACGGGTTGATGGACATCTTGACGTTGTTGAGATCAACGTCGCTGCCATCAGCTTTCGCACGAACCTTGACGTT
>CAYGOX010000136.1:0-9239 GCA_964351485.1 uncultured Halioglobus sp. | reverse complement strand
GTAGTCAACCACGCGCTTAACGGCGACAAGAACCTTCATGGATTCTCCATAGTTTTGCAGGTGAATTTGGGTGGCGATGGCATCCTGGAAAGGGATCGCCCCCGGGAATCTGGCGGGCTATCTTGCCCACAATTACTGCGTGGGTCAAGGGTCGCAAAGGACAGTAAAATGGACCCTGGCGCCCGCTGCGAAGCATCCCGATTATTCATGCGGCTTATGGAAGTATTTCTTTCAAAATTATATACTTGCCGCCCTTCTAGAAGAGCGCGATCACGCGCCTCCACCGCAACGCCAAAACGAGGACACTACCGTGGAACGTGAAGCAATGGAATTCGATGTTGTAATCGTAGGTGCCGGCCCGGCGGGCCTGGCGACCGCCTGTCGATTGCAGCAACTGGCCCAGGCCAACGAGAAAGAGATTACCGTCTGCGTGGTCGAAAAAGGGTCTGAAGTGGGCGCCCATATCCTCTCGGGTGCCGTGATGGACCCGCGCGCCATGAACGAACTCTTCCCCGACTGGAAAGAACAGGGCGCACCGCTGAACGTACCGGTCACAGAAGATCAGGTCATGTTCATGACCAACGAAAAAGGCGCCGTGCACGTCCCGCTGATGTTTGCACCGGGCTTTCACAATGACGGCAACTACGTGATCAGCCTGGCCAACGTCTGCCGCTGGCTCGCCGAGCAGGCCGAGGGCATGGGCGTTGAAATCTATCCCGGGTTCGCCGCCTCGGAAGTGCTTTACCACGAGGACGGCAGCGTCAAGGGCATCGCCACCGGTGACATGGGCATCGCCGCCGACGGTTCCGAAAAAGACTCTTTCATGCGCGGCATGGAGCTGCACGCGAAGTATACGGTCTTCGCAGAAGGCTGCCGCGGCCACCTCGGCAAGCAGATCATCAAGCAGTTTTCACTTGACGCGGGCTGCGACCCGCAGCACTACGGTATCGGGTTCAAGGAAATCTGGGACATCGATCCCGCGAAACACAAGCCAGGCCTGGTGATTCACACCACTGGCTGGCCCGCAGCGAAAAACACCGCCTCGGGCAGCTACCTGTATCACGCCGAGAACAACCAGATCGCGATCGGCTACGTTGTACCCCTGAGCTACCAGAATCCGCACCTGTCACCCTTCGACGAATTCCAGCAGTGGAAGCAACACGCGAGGATTCGTGAATACCTGGAAGGCGGCACCCGCGTCGCTTATGGCGCACGCGCCATCATCAAGGGCGGCCCGACCTCGCGGCCCAAGATGAGCTTCCCGGGCGGCCTGCTGGTCGGCGACGACGCCGGCACGCTGAACTTCGCGCGCATCAAGGGCAGCCACACCGCCCTGAAATCGGGCGCTCTGGCTGGTGAAGAACTCTACGAGGCCCTGAGCAGCGAGACCGAGGCGGCGAAGGATCTGGTCACCTACGCCGACCGCTTCAACGGCTCATGGCTGAACGAGGAACTGCACAAGTGGCGCAACTTCGGCGCCTACCTGCACAAGTTCGGCACCTTTATCGGTCCGGCGCTGGCCTTCATCGACCAGGGTATTTTCAAGGGCAAGGTGCCGTACACGCTCCGCGATCCCAAGCCCGATCACGATTGCCTGAAGCCGGCTGACAAGATGCCGAAGATCGAGTATCCCAAGCCCGACGGCGAGATCAGCTTCGACAAGCTTTCATCAGTCTTCCTGTCCAATACGAATCACGAGGAAGACCAGCCCTGTCACCTGCAGCTGATAGATCCATCTATTCCCATCGACAAGAACCTGCCGATGTACGATGAGCCCGCGCAGCGCTACTGCCCGGCCGGCGTGTATGAGATTGTTGAGGAGGAGTCCGGTCCGCGATTCCAGATCAATGCGCAGAACTGCGTTCACTGCAAAACCTGTGACATCAAGGATCCGGCGCAGAATATTCGCTGGGTGACGCCGGAAGGTTTTGGCGGACCGAACTACCCCAACATGTAAAACCGCAGGTTTGGACCGGGCTGTTCTTTCAGCCCGGCTCCAGCCTACCCAGTTCGAATCTTTGGGTTCCCGAGACAAGCCACAGGGTGCCCTGCTCTTCCTCTCCCAGTTCAACCAGTCGTAACCAGGCTGCTCGCGAGAAGAGTGCGCTGAGCCCGTGCCAGAGGCGCACGGCCGCGATATTACCGACAACCTTCTCGAGAAAGACCGCGTGGTCCTCACCCAGCGCCACACTTTGGCCCGTGTTCAGCTGTGCGTTCACGATGCCATCGGACCCGCGCTCGACGTCGACCACCACCAGGGGGTGAAGCTCGACCTGGATGCGCCACTTTTCGGCCGGGGTAACCAGGTAGTATTCGCCGTCGTTTTCGCGCCGCAAAATACTGGCAAACAATCGCACCAGCGCTTCGCGCTTGATCAGGCCGCCGTCGTGATACCAGTTGCCTTCAGCGTCGATGCGAATGGGGATATCACCGGACAGGGCCGGGTCCCACAGGTGAAGCGGCGGCCTGTCGTAGTTTCTCGGGGTTGAAACCTGCTCGGCAAGGCGCCCCAGATCGTCATGTTCGGACACTCACCACTCCCGTCAGGCGCAGTCTCCGATCATCCTGACATTGATGACACCCTCAATGCCGCGCATTTTGTCCAGCACCTCACCAGAGACGCTGCTACCGACATCGATGAGGTTGTAGGCAATATCCTCGCGACTCTTGTTGAGCATATCGATGACGTTGATGTTCTCATCCGCCAGGATCGACAGCACGTTACCCAGGATCTTGGGCACGTTTTCGTTCGTGACCGAAAGGCGGCAACCGCTTTCACGCTCCAGGATCAGCGTGGGAAAGTTAACGGAATTGCGAATATTGCCGTTTTCAAGAAAATCACGCAGCTGGTCCGCAGCCATAATAGCGCAGTTGTCCTCGGCCTCTTCGGTACTGGCGCCAATATGTGGCATCAGGATGCAATCGGGACGACCGATGAGTGCCGGTGAAGGAAAATCGGCGATGTATCGACGGAGGTTACCGCCATCAAGGGCCTCCACCAGCGCCGCCTCGTCGACAATTTCCTGGCGCGCAAAATTGAGCAGGCAGGTGCCCGGAGCAACGGCCCCGAGCAATTCGGCGTTGACCAGCCCACGCGTAGAATCCAGCACAGGCAGGTGGAGCGAGATATAGTCACAGCGGGCAAACAGGGCGGACAGCGTATCGGCCTTGCGCACCTGGCTGCTGAGCCGCCACGCGGCCTCTACAGACAGTGCCGGGTCGTAACCGACGACGTCCATGCCAAGCGTCAGCGCCATTTCGGCAACCAGTGAACCGATGGCTCCCAGGCCAACGACCCCCAGTGTCTTGCCCGTCAATTCGTTGCCCTTGAACTTTTTCTTGTTCGCTTCCAGGGTCTTGTTCAACTCGGCCTCGTCGGTCATGTCACCGAGCGTTTTAACGTAGTCTATGCCTTCGACGACGCCGCGCGACCCCAGCAACAAACCGGTGGCCACCAGTTCCTTTACCGCGTTCGCGTTGGCACCGGGGGCATTAAAAACGGGAATACCACGCTGCGTGCAGTCGTCGACCGGTACGTTGTTAACACCGGCCCCGGCGCGGGCAATCGCCAGCACAGAGTCGGCGATGTCGCCCGGCTGCAGCTTGTGACTGCGCAGCAAAATCGCATCGGGCTGGGCAAATTCGCTGGCCAGTTCGTAGCCGTCACGCGGCAGGCGCTCCAGGCCCTGCACCGAGATTTGATTCAGCGTGAGAATTTTCTTTGCCATGGTGTTTGAGCTCGCGTAACGGTGTTAAAGAATAGTGATTTCGGCGCCATCGCGCAGGCCGCGGACATACTGGGTGTCAACCAGGTTCCCCATCTCGGCCGTCAGGGCCTGGCCCAGCTGCTGCTTCTGTTCGTCGCGCAGCGATGCATACTCACCCGGCGTCACACGAAAGAGCTGTAGCACTTTCGCATCGCCGTTGCTGTCGAAGACGATATCAGCCGTTGTCTGCCCTTCTTCGGGCGGTGTCAGCGCAAAAGCGCGCGCGATCACTGCCTGGTCGAGGTTGCCCGCTGTACGACCCAGCGCCAGTTCGACCTGCCAGTCGTAACCTTTCTCGGTTGCAATGCTTTCTATCGAGGCGCCGCCGTTGATCGCATCGAGTATTGTGCGTGCTTCTGTGCGCATCGCCTCGAGCGTTTTCTGCTCCTCGATAGCCAGTACGATACGCGACTGCACCGCCTCTATCGGCTGAACGCGCGGTTCGTTGTGCTTTCGCACACGCAGTGCAACATAGTGATCACTGCCAATCTCGATCACCTCACTGTTGTGCCCTGCCTCGAGCACCTCCTCGGAAAAAGCAGCCTCGCGCAATGCGGGACGGGCGAACAGGCCGTCGGCCTGCGTCCTTGTCACCTGTTGCACACGCTTCAGCTCGAGGTCGAGTTCAGCCGCGGGACCATCCAGGTCACTGGCATTGAAGGACAGGTCACGCAGTGACTCCACCACGCGCACCAGGGCCACCCTGGCCTCCTCCAGCGCCAGGCGCTCTTCGAGTCCTTCGCGCAAAGTCTCGAACGGCGGCGGATCGGCCGCGTTGCGCTCGGTCACGAGCAGCAGGTGTGTACCGGCGTCGGTTTCAACCGGGGCCGAGACCTGTCCGATTTCCAACTCGTCCAGCGCATTTTCCATTTCTTCCGGAAACGCATCTCCGGCCGAGAAACCCAGGTCTCCGCCCGCATTGGCCGACCCGGCGTCGTCCGACAGCGACCTTGCAACCTCGGCGAAGTCTTCACCGGCGGCCAGGCGTGCCTGCGCATCCGCCAGCCGCTCCGCAACCGGCGTATCGCCATCGGCGGTAAAGAGAATATGGGACACGCGGTTTTGGACACCGTAGCGCAGGTCCGTGATTTCCTGTTCGTACGCCTCGCGCACCAGGTTTTCATCGACCGGCTCGATGAAATCCGCCGCAACCAGTTCGATGTAATCGAGATCGACGGACTCTTCAGTCATGAACTGTTGCTGATTGTTCGCGTAGTAGGCCTCGATTTCTCCGGTGGAGACCGGCACGGCCTCGGCAAACTGCTCCCGGGGCAGGGTCAGGTAGCGGATATCACGCTGCTCCAGCGCTACCTTGGCATTCAGTGCCAGTTCCGCCGGCGTGACAAACTCGGTCCCGGCCAAACCGGTGCGCATCTGGGACACCACCAGTTCTTCGATGAGGCTCTGCTTGAAATAGGCAGGGCTGTATCCTGCGTTTGCCAGCGCGGCGCGGTACGCCTCGGGTGAAAACTGGCCATTGACCTGGAACTGCTCCATCGTACCAATCAACGCACCGACCTCTCGCTCAGAGACACCCAGTCCGTTCTCGCGGGCCGACTGCAGCAGCAACTTGCGCGTGACCAGCGTATCCATGACCTGTGGCCTGAGCCGTTCCGGCTCCAGCAGGCTGGGATCCAGTTCATCCCCCATCATCGCGATCATGCGGCGCTGCTGGGTGTTGAGAGCCTGGTTGAGCTCATTCGGCGTAATCGCCTCGCCGTTCACCTCGGCTACGGAACCGCCGCCACCATCGAGCAGGATCGACTGCAGGCCGAATCCGGCAAAGGAAATCACGATAAGGCCGATAATGACCTTCGCTGCGGTGCCCTGGGAGCTTTTGCGAATATCTTGCAACATGCTGTGTTCACTCACGAAAACGAAAAAAGGCGCACGGAATTGTGCGCCTTCAGGCTCAATTTTTACAGTCCCTGCCGCAGCATTGCCGGCGCCGGCTGTTTTCCGTCAGGTGCCCGGAAGCTGCCGCTGGGCGTCAATGGGTTCGATCAGGAGTTGACCGCGTCCTTGAGCGCCTTGCCCGGCTTGAAGCTGGGGACGTTCGAGGCCGCAATTTCGATGGCCGCACCGGTCTTCGGGTTGCGACCTGTGCGTGCATTCCGGTGCTTCACCAGGAACGTGCCGAATCCGACGAGAGCAACCTGGTCTCCTTTCTGGAGCGACTCGGTGATGTTATCGATAACGGCATCGAGCGCCCGTCCAGCGGAAGCCTTGGGCAAATCGGTGGCGGCAGCGATGGCATCAATGAGTTCGTTCTTGTTCACAGGTGTGTCCTCGGAATTTGTAGCGGATAGGCTGGATTGATTCTTAACGGGTTTGTGCAACGGATCGGCTGATGCAGCGACCCCGGCGGGTGGTCATTACTCGTACGGCGTGAGGACTGAACCACCGGTATTTGGTATGGCCCGCGAACAATCGCGGACCCCCAAAACAGACGGGCAACTTTATACCACGCGGGGAAGCGCGGTCAACAAACGACGCTGTTCTAGTGCGTATTTATCCGGTTTTTTTCGTCGTCGGACTCGCCGGCTGCCGCCAGGGCATCGGCCTGGAACTCCTCATCGCTCAGCGGCTCGGGCATGTGCTCAAGCGCGATTGCAAGCACCTCGTCGATCCACTTGACCGGCTTGATATCGAGGTCTTCCTTGATGTTGTCCGGCACCTCTTTGAGGTCACGTTCGTTTTCTTTCGGAATGACCACTGTCTTGATACCACCGCGACGGGCCGCGAGCAGCTTCTCCTTGAGACCGCCGATCGGCAACACTTCACCGCGCAAGGTGATTTCACCGGTCATGGCGACATCGGAGCGCACGGGAATACCGGTCAGCACCGACACCAGGGCAGTACACATGGCGATACCCGCGCTGGGGCCGTCCTTGGGCGTGGCACCCTCTGGCACGTGAATGTGGACGTCGTGCTTTTAGTGATAGGTGGAGGGTATACCCAGGATTTGCGAGCGGCTGCGCACTACGGTGGTCGCGGCCTGGATGGACTCCTGCATCACGTCGCCGAGCGAGCCGGTCTTGACGTGACGCCCCTTGCCAGGCACCGCCACGGCCTCGATGGTGAGCAGTTCACCACCGACCTGGGTCCACGCGAGACCGGTCACCTGACCGATCTTGTTGTCTTCCTCAGCAATGCCGTAGTTGAACTTGCGGACACCCAGCAGGTCCGGGAGCTGATCAGCCGTTGCGGTTGTACCGGGCTCGATCTCACCCAGGGTAAACGCCTTGACCATCTTGCGACATACCTTGGCAATCTCGCGTTCGAGCGAGCGCACACCCGCTTCGCGCGTGTAGTAGCGAATGATGTCGACTACCAGGTCTTCCGACAGCGTCAGCTCACCCTCTTTCAGGCCATTCAGGCGGGTCTGCTTCGGAATCAGGTAGCGATGCGCGATATTGACCTTTTCATCTTCGGTGTAACCCGGGATGCGGATGACTTCCATGCGATCCAGCAGCGGGCCAGGGATATTCATTGTGTTGGAGGTACACACGAACATCACGTCGGACAGGTCGTAATCGACTTCCAGGTAGTGATCGTTGAACGCGTGGTTCTGCTCGGGGTCGAGCACCTCGAGCATCGCTGAGGCGGGATCACCGCGGTGATCCATACCCATCTTGTCGATTTCGTCGAGCAGGAACAGCGGGTTCTTGACGCCAGCCTTGGACATTTTCTGGAGCAGTTTGCCGGGCATCGAGCCGATATACGTACGTCGGTGGCCCCTGATCTCGGCCTCATCACGCACGCCACCGAGGGCCATGCGCACGAACTTACGATTGGTGGCGCGGGCGATAGATTCTCCCAGCGAGGTCTTACCAACCCCGGGCGGCCCGACCAGGCACAACACAGGCCCCTTGACCTTGCGTACGCGCTTCTGGACGGCCAGGTACTCCAGGATGCGGTCCTTCACCTCTTCCAGGCCGTAATGATCCTCGTCGAGGATCGCCGAGGCGCGCTTGAGGTTGTGCTTCACCTTGCTGCGCTTGTGCCACGGCACACTGACCATCCAGTCGATATAACTGCGCACCACCGACGCCTCGGCGGACATCGGCGACATCATCTTGAGTTTGTTCAGTTCAGCCTGCGCCTTTTCCAGCGCTTCGGCAGGCATCTTGGCTTCATCGATACGCGCCTGCAGTTCATCGAGCTCGTTGGGCGCCTCATCCATATCACCGAGCTCTTTCTGAATGGCCTTCATCTGCTCATTCAGGTAGTACTCGCGCTGGCTCTTCTCCATTTGCTTCTTGACGCGACCGCGGATGCGCTTCTCGACCTGGAACAGGTCGATCTCCGCTTCCATCAGCCCCATCAGGTGCTCCAGCCGCGCGCGGATATCGGCGATTTCGAGGATGCGCTGTTTCTCTTCCAGGTCGACGCTCATGTGGGCAGCGATGGTGTCGGCAAGCCGACCGGGCTCGTCGATGCCTGTCAGCGAGGTCAGCACCTCGGCCGGGACCTTCTTGCTCAGGTTTACATACTTCTCGAACTGGGTGACCGTCGAGCGCAGCAGCCCTTCCACTTCCTCGTCGGGAATCTCGTCGCTGTCGATCTCGCTGACCCGCGCGAGACTGAACGACCGCGAGTCGTCCACTTCCAGGACCGAGGCGCGGTACCCGCCTTCCACGAGAACCTTGATTGTGCCGTCGGGCAGCTTCAATAACTGCAGGATGTTGGAAACGGTGCCCACCTGGTACATGTCTTCAACGGCGGGATTGTCATCGGCGGCGTTTTTCTGCGCCACCAGCAGAACCTGCTTGTCGCTGGACATGGCGTCTTCGAGCGCGTCGATCGACTTTTCCCGGCCGACAAAGAGCGGCAGGACCATGTGTGGGTACACGACGACGTCGCGCAGCGGGAGCAGTGGTAACTCAATCACTGAGGATGAACTCATAGCGATCTCCGGATGTACTGGAGTATGTAGAAGGACCTGTCATGCCGTAACGACCTGACCTGTCCGCCCCGAAAAAGTGCCCGCCCGCCGCGAGGGGGACGGATGGCCTCTACGCCGAGTGACTATTCGTCCGTAGAGGCCGCGCGAGCTGCTGGCTCGCTGTTCTGATAGACCAAGAGTGGTTCTGAATCTCCGCGGATCACGGATTCATCGATGACCACCTTGCTGACGTCGTCGCGTGAGGGAATGTTATACATCGAGTCGAGCAGCACGCCCTCGAGGATAGACCGCAGACCGCGTGCACCGGTTTTGCGCTCCATGCCCTTCTCGGCGATTGCCCGCAGGCCGTCTTCCCTGAAATCGACCTCTACACCCTCCATCTCAAACAGCTTGCTGTACTGCTTGGTCAGCGAGTTCTTGGGTTCTGTCAGGATCTGGATCAACGCATCGACATCCAGTTCCTCAAGCGTGGCGATAACCGGGAGACGTCCGACAAATTCGGGGATCAACCCGTACTGGACCAGATCTTCCGGTTCGAGCTGCGACAGCACCTCGCCCACGTT
>CAYGOX010000135.1:0-9634 GCA_964351485.1 uncultured Halioglobus sp. | reverse complement strand
CTCTTCTCCTTCTTCCGGTCGCGGCAGACGCTCCAGGAGAGTCTCGAAGTTGTGGACCAGCGTACCCATACGCTGAAGTCCAACACCTTTGGCAATACCCTTGATCGTGTGCAGCGTACGGCAGACGTCGGCGTAGAGTTCGTCAACGCTCACATCCTTTTCCCAGTCGCCAACCAGGTTTTCCAGCTTCTCAACTTCAGCGGACCCCTCTTCAATAAAGGCGTCGAGGAAATCTGCAAAAATTTCCGCGTTGCTCTGGGTGGTGAAATTGAACTTGATAGCCTCGGGGACGTACCAGTCGGGATTCGAGTCATCGATCTCGCCGATCATGGCAGCCAGGGTCGTCGCGTCGGCATTGGAGGCTGACTCGTTGGCGGGAGCCACTTCCTCAGCAGAGACCGCCTCATCCTGAGGCACTTCTGACGCCTCAACCTGAACTTCGGCGTCGAGTTCGGCATCGAACTCAACATCGATACTGGCATCAGCCTCATCGACATCGGCGAAACTATCGGCTTCGGCAAACACCTGCTCGTCGAGCACCTCTGGCTCTTCCAAGACAGGCTCATCAGCATCAGACAGCGTCAGATCATCAGCCTCTGCATCGCTCTCGGCCGAGAATTCCTCATCGGCTTCGACAGAGAGCTCAGAGAAGAGCGAGTCGATGTCAGCCTCCGAATCGTCCTCAGAGACAAACTCTGCGGCAAAATCGTCACCCAGATCATCTGCGAAGTCAGCGCCGAAGATATCGTCTTCTGATTCATCCATGGCGGTTTCGAGGATATCCTCGCCACCGAATGAGGTGTCATCCGCAACCAGGTCATCGATAGAATCCAGCGCCGCTCCAAAGTCCTCTTCGACTTCGCTATCGATCGCAGACGATTCAAATGATTCGCTGAACAGGTGATTCCAGTTGTGCTGATCGACACTGCTGCTAAGCCGTACGAAAATGACACCAGCCTGATCATCACTCACGCCTTCCACTACCTGCGGCAGCTCGGTTTGGAGCGCAGAAAGCGGCACATAGCCTTCCGAGTAGCAGGTTCCCACAGACTCCTCATCCAGCCCCATCATCACATCGATGCGAACGGCATCCGCTGACATACCAAGCGCTTGCGCCCTGGATCCAACCTGTGAATCCAAAGCCTCCAGTACGGACGGAACAACGCTGGCGACATCAATGGATTCATCGTCCTCAGCCAGCGCCTCGACCTCCTCGGGAAGCTCAAAGGCTTCGTCCTCGGTAAAGTCGTCAAATTCCTGCTCGAGGTCGAAAGTCAGCGAGTCGTCCAGTTGCAATTCACTGCTGTCGTTTGCAGCCTCAAGCGCCTCGTAGCCATCTTCTCCTGAGGTGAGCCTCTGGGCCGCCTCGATCAGACTGCCCGCGCCTTCGAGCGGATCGGCACTCTGGCTGTCTGCCACGTCTTCTGGCGCCTCGGCCACCATCTCATTGACCAATTCGTCGTCCAGCAACATCTCGCCCACGACTTCCTCATCGACCTGGTCGAGACTATTGTCGATCATCTCCGACAGGTCCGGGCCCTGGGCCATCGCCGGAGTAACCTCTTCGGCCTCCAGGGTGATGGCGTCATTGCTCTCAGGTGATCCCTCGATATCCTCCGCGATCGGCGCAGCCGTTTCGACAGCTGAACCGGATTCTTCAACAGATTGCTCTGCTGCACCTTTGACACGCTTGATCGTCAGGTACTTCTCGCCAATGTCATCATCAGTTTGCAATCCGAGGATATCGGCACCCTCATCGACACTCTGGTGTGATTCAGCGCTGCCAGTGCGTCGTCCGAGCGAATAATCGATTGCCATCGACTCGGGGCGACTCTCCTGCGCGTCAGCTTCGGCGTCACTGCCTTTCTCGCTATAAATGTCACTGGCGCCCTCGGAGGAGATCACAATTTCCTCACCGACATAGTTCGCCAGGTCATCGCCACCGTCATTACCACGTACCAGCGGCCGACCTGCGACCTCTGCTTCGAAGGCCGACAGACCCTCATCACGGTATTCGTTATCCTTTACGGTAAACAGCGTTTCTTCCGGCTCGGACAAGTCCATGTCGATCAGCCACTGGAGATCTTTCTCGTGGCCCTCGTCCTCGAGGTCGACCCCGATATTGCCCTTCTTGCCCGGATCGTTATCTGTATGCACAGCGATTCTCCCGTAATTCCGTTGCAGCCCGTCAGCGCCGGATCAGTTGGTCAGAGTTTTTGCAGTTACTGGTTCAAGGTCGAGTGTTTCAGGGACCGCGACTTCAGGCGTTTCTTCCCCCAACGACAAGCCTTCGAGCGACACATCTTTGCCTTCGGCAAGCGCAAAACAGGCATCGGTAAGTTGCCGGATGCGCTCGACGTCAGGGCCCTCATCCGTGGCGTACGATTCAACCAGCTCGGGCAATGCCTTGACGACGTCGCTCACCAGCTGTTGTACCTTTTCGCTCACTTCAAGATCACCATCGAGTGATCGATCGAGCATATCCTGCGCCGCCCAACCGAGCTCACCGAGCACATTGGCGCCGACGGCCCTGCCGTTACCTTTGAAGGTATGGAAATGACGACGAATATCGCGCAAAAGCTTTTCAGCTTCCGGCTCCTGCAGCCACTCCTGGGTCAGTTCACCCAGTTCAGCTACGATCTCTTCAGACTCTTCGAGGAAAACGTCGCGGAATTCGGGCGGCATGTCGGCATCCTGAACCAGGGATTCCTCACGCGCCTCAAGCTCTTCGCAGGTGGTGGGTGTCTCGACTGTTGCCCGGCCCGGCGATAACTGTCCGATGAACTGCTCGAGTTTTTCGGCTTTTTCCTCGGCATAGGCAACCATGTGGCTGGTGTCATCCAGCGGATCGATCAGGCTGCGCTGCAGGTGCATCTCGATTTGCGCAAACGCATCGGCGAAGCAACGGAAGGCATCATCCTCGTGTACACTGCCCGCGTCACTCGCAGCCGACAGCCAGGTGTGACAACGCTCGATGACCGTCGCTTCCCGCTCCATACCTGCAAAGCCCAGTGCTCCGGCTATATCCTGAAGCAGGTCGAGGGAGTTATCGATTGCCTCGCGATCAGAGGGGCCGTCCAACTGCTCCTGGTAAGACTGCGCCTTCTCATAGAGTGCATCGACATCTGCATTACCGGCATCAGCGTCCCGGACCAGCTGACGCAGATCCTCGAAGCCTTCCTCGGTCTTGTTCAGATAGCGCTGCAACGCTGTAGTCAGGTTGAGCAGGCTGACCGCGTCTTCCGGCTTTTTCTCAAGCGCCTTCTTGAGCGCCTTGCGACGCAGGATCTGGTGAAGATTGTGTTCTACCAGGCTCATCTGTTTGAAGGTCGCCGTGGCCACGCTCTCGCGAAGTTCGAAATCCTTTCCGGCGTAGGAGCTGTTAAGCCCGTGCTGAAGCTTGTGCTCAAGATCCAGCTTGACGGCAATAATCGCCGCCGAAATCTTGCCCATCGTTTCGGTCAGGGTGTTTGCCGGTGGTATGTCGCCACCTGAGAAGATAGGTTTCAGGCGGCGCGCCACTTTCTGGATGGAATCAGCGTGAGCCATCTGCCCAGCCGCCACCAATCGACATTCTGCGGCGTCAAGCGAATCGACAACAGCGGCATCTTCCTCTTCCGAGGAGGCCGGATTGAAGTTCGCAAAATCGGTCGATTCGATGAACTCAACGACGAGATTGATATGGTCGAGCGCACCTGAGAGCGCTATGACAAGCGCGTCTGAATGCACGAGCGACTGGCTGGCTTCGCTCAGGGTTTCCTCGGTGATACCGAAGGTTTCCCTGACGCGTGTGATATGAACAGGCCGGGACTTGCACGTTGCAATATAGTAGAGCATTTGCAACGTGTAACTATCGTAGTCTATTGTCGGGTCGATCTGCGAACCGCGCTCACGCGCATGCTTGATAGTAAATGCACCGGTCTTGAATATTTGTGCAATGCAATCATCCGGCACGATCAGTTTTCCGGCGATACCCTCACACAAACCGATCATCGCGAACCAGAAACGCTCGGCATCGGTTCCCGAAAACAGCAGCTGCATCTTGCGCGCAATTCGCGCAACATTCTTCATGCTCTGCGCGACATTCTTCTTGCGCAGGGCCTGCTTTGCCATCTCGAGGTAAACTGCCAGCATCATGTTCGCGCGTTCGATGATTTCCTCGTCGCTCGCACACGAACCGTCAGGTGTGATACCCGCATTCTCCGACCAGTCCATGTAGAAGAACAACGCCTTGGATCGTGGCCGCTGACCAATCCAGCGCCTCAAATCGTTGACATACTGCTCCAAACCGCGACCGGTATCGACACGCATCGTCTCTGTGTGCTCAAGGTAGGCGGGGATCACTTTCAGCCCCTGCATGATGCCACCCATCGCCAGCTTGCGGCGCTCGCCGGCAATCTTGTCCTTGTAAAGGAAGTTGAGCGCGCGCTCCATCTCGATGGACAACATCTCGGCCTTGCTCATGCCCAGGGCGCGTAGCGTCGAGGTAATCTGGTGCACCGCCCACATACAGCGCAACAGAGGCTGCTTTTGAGAGAGGTCCGTACCGTATTCGACCAGTGCTGATTCTGCCTTGTCGCACTGGGTGTTCATCAGTCCGATGACCCACTTGAGCGACACGATGTCAGGTTTCTTAATCACTGCTCAGTCTCCAATTTTGTGTAGGCGCATACTCCGGGCCAGCTTTCTCGCTCCACCTCGGAATTAACCCAGCCAGCGTCTTCACCGGCCCCCAGGACCAGCAGACCGCCAGGTTTCAAGCGCTCGACCAGTTGATCGATAATCCACCGCTGCGTATCACGGCTGAAGTAGATCAATACGTTCTGGCAAAAGATGGCGTTGAAGTCGGCAAACGGCGCGCTATCCACATGCAGCAGGTTGCTGTGAAAGAAATGCGTTCTGGAACGAATTTCATCAGACACCTTCATGCGGTTACCCAGCTTTTGGTCCATATATCGGTGTCGGTAAGGCGCGGGAATAAACGCCACGCTGTCCTCGTGATACACGCCCTGCTGCGAGGCGCTGATCGCCTGAAAACTGATATCCGTTCCAATGCCGTGCCACTCCAGCCACGGCTCGCCCCGGCAAATCACGCTTTCTACTATCATGGCCATCGAGTACAACTCGTGACCGTGCGAGCAGCCGGCACTCCAGAAGGAAAATTCCGGCGAGTCTGTGGACAGACTGCCCATCTGGCTCTCCACGTACTGCCTGAGATACTCAAAGGCTTCAGGCTGACGGAAAAACCGGGTTTCCTTGACTGTCAGCAGATCGATTACCGCCAACCACTCTGCACGAGCGTTGATGCTGTCATCGAACACCGCGAGGTAGTGATCAACAGAGTCCATGCCCAGGTATTCCATTCGCTCGCGAATGCAAAGGCCTATGACATCGTGGGAACTGTCGATCCTGATCCCCGCCTGGAGTCTGAGCTGCTCTTTAAGAAGCGCGAGCTGCTCATCTCCCAGGGAAGGCGGCCGGCGGATATCCGCCGGTCTGCTGAAAGCCGCTGAACTCATACGGAAGCTCGCGCCTCGTCTTCAGTCTGCTCCAGTGCCTGCATTTCATCCTCACGCAGCACCTGCTTGGCTGCCGGAACCTGGTGCAGTTCGTCGACTGTTGAGAAGCCGGCATCCGCCATACCTTCACCTTCAATCTTGAACTGGCTCAGGCTCTCCGCCACATCGCGCATTGAGGCTTTCAGACTGCTGACACCCACTTGTGTCGATTCACTGAACTCACTGATATCCAGGTTGCGTTCGCGAATCTGATCCATCGCATTGTTCATGTGACGGGCAGTGTTCGCCGACTGGCCAGCCGCCTCGTCCACCGAGTTAATGATCGATGTAATCGCTGAAGAGCCCGCGTTGATCTCCTCCAGCGAGGCATCCAGCCTGTCGATGTACTCCAGGATGGTGACAACTGTGCCAACGGTGGTCTCCATGCTGGACAGGTTGTCAGCTGACAGGTTCTGCAGCATGCGTACCTCAGAGATAATCTTGCGACCCTCTTCCTCCGCTTCGCGCAGCAAGTCGCCGATCGCTTCGGCAATACCGAGGAAGGGACGCCCGTGCTCACCGGCTTTCTCTGCCTCAATACGCGTGTTGATCGCAACACCCGAGATATTGGCGGTCAGCGCCGGAATATATGCCGCGGCTGCAGGCACCGACTGAATAAGTTCGCTCTGGCGCTTGGCGGACTTGGATGTTTCCTGAACCGCTTCCCGTACGTCGACAGAAGCCTTCGACATGTCCTTGGTCAGCTCATAACCCTGGGCAACCCGCTTCCGGTTTTGCTCAGAAGTGCTGGCGGCCTCGGCTGTCGATTGCTTGATCTCTTCACTGGTTCGCACCATCTCCGTGGTAGCTGTCGTTGACTCGACTACCGAACGGGTCAGTTCGCGACCTTTATCAACCTGCCCCTCTGCAATGACGCCAATCTTGGCGATTCCGTCAGACGAGATCTTGAACGGCGTCTTGATGTTGCGGATCAGTTCCCGCTGGCGCTCAGTCGAGGCATTGATTTCCCGGGCAATTTCGCGGGTAACCGTGTTGTCCTCGGGGACCTGAACTGTCAGGTCACCCTCGGCGATCTTGACCAGCGCACCGTTGATCTGGGCAACACCCTCTTCGGTGTACAGAACCCGCTGACGCTGGTTGCGATACAGGACAACCAGGAGCACAACAGCCAGAATGCCCGGTGCCCCAAACAGTGCCATCAGCGTGCCGCGGTCGTAGAGACGTGCCACGGTCATCTTTTCAATGGCCGGAACAAGGGCAGAGACCGCATCCGACAGTCCGTTGGAACCCTGGATAATCGTCTCCCTGGCCTGCGCAGCCTCGCGCAGTTCACCGGATGCTCCGGCAATCTGATCGATAGAACGGGAAACAACGGCAAACAGAGCGGACGCTTTTTCGACAGCCGCGATGGCATCCGCGTCGGTCATCTTGTCGACACCCATGACGCGACTGCCATTATTCAGCGCTTCGACAATGCGCATGAAATCAACTGCGTCCGTGCGGAATTCATCCGCCGCCGCCTGGCTTTGCGCACCACCCAGCAGGATCTTGTCGATGTTGCGCGCAATACGCTCGGTCAGCCAGAGCGTCTTTTGCGCAGCCACGATAGTTTCAGACGAAACCCGCTCGTCGCGCAGGATATCCACTACCGTCGCGAATTCGCTCTGAATCGGGCGAATATTCTGCTCCAGTTCAGCTGATACCGAACGCAGGAATACGATACGGTCGCCGGCCTCAGACAATGTCTGTGCTGCATTCAGGACCGGTTTTCCGCGCTCCTCAATCAACTTGACCTCATTATCGAATCCCACGCTGCGAACTTCGGCCAGTTCACTATCGAACCTGGCAACGTTGGACGTGATATCCGCGAACGTTGATTGCTGACCCATCACGGATTCGCGCGCTTCGCCTGCCAGTTCCTGAGAAATCAGGCGAAGATTATCGGCAGCAAGGCGATACTCACCCTCCTGGCCCGCTTCTTTCTGAATCATGTAGAAGGTATAACCTACCCCTCCCAGACACGCCGCGATGCCAAGGGCCATCACAATCACCCAAAAGCTCGACGCTTTATTACGTAGTGCGTTACCCATCGTTCTTACCCCTGCTGATTGAAATATTTGCTGCGGAAGCGTTGGCGAGGTCCTCGTCCGCTACCAGTTTGTCTATATCCAGTACGGGCATGAATTTGCCCTCGTACTCGAAGCCGCCGACTGCGAACGGTGCGAAGTCGGGGTCGATATCGGGATCAGCCGTGCGTGCTTCGGGATTGAATTGCAGATCTCGCTGAACACCGCTGAGTGTCAGTCCGAAGTGCATACCCGCGCGGTTGATCACCATGCAGTAGTCACGCATCCGGCCGGAATAAGGCCGCTTGCGGAAGAATACGTCGCCGCTGAAGATTGGCAGGAGTCCACCCTTGAACGCGGCGACGCCCAGTACCCAGGGCTTCGTGCCCGGGATCGATGTCACGTCTGGCGTCTCTACGATCTCCTCGATCTCGCCACACTCGATCAGCAGCGGCTGACCGGCGATGTTGAGGGAGGTGCCTACCCAGCGCACATGCTCCTCTTCCACCTTGGGCGCAGAGACACTGTCGTAGGCGTGTAGCCGTTCGATCAGTTCCAGCGATTGCAGAGCCGAGATGCTCATGGCTAGGCGGCCACCTGCCGATGCGTATGGTTGTAGATCAACTCACGCAGAACGCTTTCGGGCGGAATCTTGGTCACGTGGGCAGTTGCCCCGCGAGCCTGGCCCTTGGCGATATCGAAAATGCCATCCGAAGAAGACAGCATCACAACCGGCGTGTGACGCGTGTCTTCGGCATTGCGAATCAGCGTACAGGTCTGGTAGCCATCCAGCTCCGGCATCGTGATATCGAGAAAGATCAGATCCGGCTTGAAGCGGCGCAGCATTCCCAGCGCCTTGTAGCCATCTTCCGCACATTCCACTTCACACCCCATCCCCCGGAGCGTGTGGGACATCATCATCCGTATCGTTTTTGCATCGTCGATCACGGCGATTTTTACGCCGCTGATATCGAGCTCTTCTGTTGAGTCACTCATGCTTCACCCTCATTAAACAAAGCAGTTATGCCATTGCGTTATGCAAGTGAAGTATTTCTATACCCCCGTATATCAGCAAGCGAAAACTGGAGATTTCGCCAGAATGTAGGGTTTTTGAGGACTGGTTCACACCCGGGGTGGGCGCAGGAAAATTCTGTAACTATCTGTTTTTATTGAAGATAAAAAACTTCGGCCCACAAGCCGCCCGCCTGGACCCAAAAAATGCAAAAAGCTTGACTAAAGCAAAATCAGCCTTTTTCGCCCGTCTCAGAGAGCGAAAATCGCGCCGCGAGTGCCTCGGCAAGGGCTGCCGGCTCCCCCACGCGCTCGACAAGACCCGTGGCGATCGCGGCCCGGGGAATCCCCTCGGATGCAGCACTGGCGGGGGACTGGGCCCAGATACTCCCGCCGCTGGCATCGAAAGTCGGCAGCGCCTCACAGCCATCATCACCCATCCCGCTGAACAGGATGACCCCGCGATCAGGGTGGTCCAGGGTACTCAACAGGGTGATCAGTTCATTGATATCCGGCGTGTGCTCTGTGTTCCACGGACTTCGGGCACAGTTGACCCGCCCCGAATTGTGTAACGTGATGCGGTGCCTGGGTGTAACCACCAGGACCTGACGCGCCGCGAGCACATGCGACCCTTCGACCAACTCAAAGCTGAACGCAGCATTCTGGGGGGTGAAGCGCTCCAGTTGATGCTGCAGCTGTGGTTCGAGATGCTGCGCATAGATAAAGGCCACCGGTGGTGGCTCAGAAAACGCGCTGAGAAACGCCTGCACAGCCCCCGTCGCACCCGCTGAACCCGCCAGCAGCCAGACACCTCTTACCGCCTGCCACTGCCTCCGGTTGTTGATCGATGCAACCACCGGCGGACGCAACAGCGCAAGTTCCAACTGACCCAGCAAGCTATCCATCCAGGCGTTGAACCGCTGCCGCGCGGCAACCTCCGGGATGTTGTCGGCCGGAAGAACATAGCTTCCTTCCAGCACAAGGACATTCAGTATGTCTTCGGCCGCTGCGTCAACAACCCAGGCGTCAACAATACGT
>CAYGOX010000134.1:0-9697 GCA_964351485.1 uncultured Halioglobus sp. | reverse complement strand
TGCCGAACATGGCTAGCGCGAGCTGTACGGCTGCGAACCAGAATTCGTAACGGATATACAGGTCACCCACGAACCACCCCTTGCCCAGAGCCGATATTCAACGAGCTGCGACTTGCGGGCCCGATCCAGAGCGGTTCCCGGAGCCGCAGCGTAACATGATGCCCCCTACCGGGCGAATGGATCGACGGCCCCGGCGGGGTTGGTTACCATAAAGCCCTTGCGATCGCGCGATCGCTGGTGAACCCTGGGGAGGGATACCCATGAAAAAACTCAGTTTCGTCGATACCGGCTTCCTCCTGACGGAGTCCCGCGAGATGCCCATGCACGTGGCGGGCCTCAGCCTCTATACGCTGCCCGAGGGCGCCAATGAACACGAGTTCCTGCACGACCTGGCCGCCAACCTGCGCGATGCCGACCAGCTGCTGCCTCCCTTTGGTGATCGCCTGAAAACCGGGCGCCTGGGCCTGGCGGGGCCAGCCTACTGGGAGCAGGATCCCTCCCTGGACCTGGACTACCACATCCGCCACTCGGCGCTGCCCAAGCCCGGCCGGTACCGCGAACTGTTCACCCTCGTGTCGCGCCTGCACGGCACTCTGCTGGACCGCAACCGGCCACTGTGGGAGATGCATATCATCGAGGGCCTGCGCAATCGCCAGTTCGCGCTGTACTCCAAGACCCATCATGCCGCGGTCGATGGCACGCGGGCCATCCACGTGGCGCGCAGCATGATGTCCCCCGACCCGGAGCGCATTTTCGAAGAGTCGCCGCTGTCGCTGCGCTCCTGGGAGAAATACCGCGCCAGCCTGCGCTACAGCGACCGTCCCCGCTACACAGCCCAGGAGGTCCGCAACGTCGCGGAGCGTCTGAAAGCCACCTTCGACACCAGCGTCAACCTGGTGCACACGCTCAATGGCTTTACCCGCGCCTGGGCCGGTTTCGGTGGCGACCTGTCACTGCCGCATATGCGCGTGCCCCGCAGCTCCCTCAATACGTCGATCGACAGCGCGCGGCGTTTTGTCGCCCAGTCCTGGCCGTTCGAGCGCATCTCCGCCGTCGCCAAGGCCTTTAACGGGACATTCAACGACGCGGTCCTGGCCATGTGTGCCGGCGCGCTGCGCCAATATATGCAGATACACGCGGAGCTGCCGGCGCAATCGCTCAAGGCCATGGTGCCCGTATCCATCCGCCAGGAAGGCGATATCGACTCATCCAACGCCATTGCGGCCATCAGCGCAGACCTGGCAACGGACATCGACGACCCGGCCGAGCGTTTCGCCGCAATCCACGCATCCGTGCGCGCCGGACGCGGCTTTTACGACGGCCTGTCGCGCAATGAGATACAGCTCTACGCGATGGCAATGCAGGCGCCGTCCATGATCATGATGTCGCTGGGGATGGCGCACCAGTTGCCGCCCTATAACACGGTCATCTCCAACGTGCCTGGCATACAGGAGAAAATGTACTGGAACGGCGCGCGGCTCGACGGCTCCTATCCGCTGTCTATTGTGACCGACGGCATCGCCATGAATATCACGCTGCTGACCTACGACAAGAACGTCGACTTCGGCATTATCGCCTGCCGCCGGTCTGTTCCGCAGGTACAGCGCATGATCGATTACATGGAGAACGCGCTGGTCGACCTGGAAGACGCCGCCGGCCTGAAAACTAAACCGCGCCGCAAACAGGCTGCGAGCAAGCCCGCCCGTAAAAAGGCAGCTCCGAAAAAAGCGACGCCCAAAAAGGCGGCGCCCAAAGCCAAAAAACCCAAAAAAGCGGCACCGAAAAAGGCTGCACCAAAAAAACCAGCCAGAAAAACCGGCGCCACCCGGCCCAAGGCAAAACCCAAGAACCCCTAGGTCACCGAGCCTGACCGAACACCCGCAGGGAGCGCGATAATACGTGGAACAACACCAGTGCATCATCATCGGCAGCGGTTTCTCCGGCCTGTGTATGGCCATCAAGCTGCGCGAGGCCGGCCTCGATGATTTCCTCATCCTGGAAAAAGCCGGTGACCTGGGCGGCACCTGGCGCGACAACGCCTATCCCGGCGCGGAATGCGACGTGCCCTCTGCGCTGTACAGCCTGTCGTTCGAGCGCAAAACAGACTGGGATTACCAATGGTCCGAACAGCCGCAGATCCTGGATTACATCCACGCGGTGGCCAACAAACACCGGCTGCGCGAACGCATCCGCTTTCACAGCGAACTGAGCAGCGCGCAGTACGACGAGGCGACCGCCCGCTGGCGTCTGCAACTGGCCGATGGCAGCCAGTTTGAATCACAGTTCCTGGTCAGCGCCGTCGGGCAGTTGCACCTGCCCAATACCCCGGTGCTACCCGGCCAGGAGGCTTTCGAGGGCGCTGCGTTCCACTCTGCGAGCTGGAACAACGAAGTCGACCTGAAGGGCAAGCGCGTCGCGGTGATCGGCAACGCGGCCAGCGCTGTGCAGTTCGTGCCGCGCATTGCCCCGGACGTGGCGCAACTCACAATTTACCAACGCAGTGCCAACTGGCTGGCGCCGAAGCAGGACAAGCCCTACACCGACCGCCAGAAGGCGCTGTTGAAAGTGTTCCCCTTCATCAAAAGCCTGGCCCGGCTGCGCACCTATTTGCGCAACGAACTGCTGGTGTACCCCGTCCTGCGCGGCAACAAACTGGCAGGCTGGGCGCTGAAAAAAGTGTGCATGGATTATCTCAACTCAACGGTGAAAGACCCGGCGTTGCGGCGCAAACTCATCCCCGACTACCCGCTGGGCGCCAAGCGCATGCTGACCGCGGACGGGTATTACGAAGCCCTGTGCCGCGACAACGTCTCACTCATCGACACGCCGATTGACAGCCTCACACCCTCTGCAATCAAAACGACCGATGGTGTGGAACGTGAAGCGGATGTCATCATCTATGCGACAGGCTTCATCACCAACCCGTTTCTCAGCGGTATAGAGATCACGGGGCGCGGCGGCCGTTCGCTGGCCGAGCACTGGCGCGAGGGCGCCCATGCCTACCTCGGCGTTGCCACCCACCATTTTCCCAACCTGTTTTTCCTGTACGGGCCCAACACCAACCTCGGCCACAATTCGATCCTGCTGATGAGTGAGGCCCAGGTCGCGCACATCATCAAGGCGATCGGGCATGCGCGCGGCGCGGGCGCTGCCAGCGTCGAGGTGCGCGACGATGTCGAGACCATCTACAACGCGCGCCTGCAGGAACGCCTGGGCACCATGGCGTGGAGTGCGATCGAGGATAGCTGGTACAAGAGCGGCAACCGTGTGACCAACAACTGGCCGGGCAGTGTCGGGGAATACCGCCGCGTCCTGCGCGCATTCCGCCCCGCTGACTTTATTTACGCTGGCGAGGGCGTTGCGCAGCAGTGACAGATTCCACCCCCATTGCCCTGGAGGCCACCAACGTCGACTGGATCGAGCAGCAGACCAATGCCCGCGTCATCTCGGCGCAGCGCCATGTCGCGCGACGCGAGGCCTACCGGGTCGCCTGGCGATCATCCGGCGGTGAGACCGGCGAGGGCTTCTACCGACTCGACCGGCAGCCCGTCGCGGGCGCCCGAGTCTCGCTGGAGCGCGAAGCGCGCATCTGCCAGGCTCTTCAGGCCACCGATGTGCCGGTACCCACCGTCCGGGCGTGGGATGCCTCCGGACACCGGGCCCTGTTCGAACTGGTTCCGGGGCGCTCGGACATCGACAAGCTTGAGAACGCCCGGGACCAGCGCGCGGTCTTCGAGGACTTTATCGACGCCATCGCTCGCCTGCACTGCCTGGCACCTGCCGCGCTGGGGCTGGAAGATGTCCTGGGCAGCCACGCATTGTCGGCATCGCAGTGCGCGCTGGATGATCTGGAGGGCCAGTTGCAGCAGGTTGGCAGTTTCCTGGATCACTACCGCGATCCGCTGCTGGTCTACGGTGTGCAGTGGCTGCGCCGCTTCGCGCCGGAGCGCGTGGCACGGGTCTCCCTGGTCCAGGGCGATACCGGGCCGGTAAACTTTCTCTTCCAGGACAGGCAGGTCACCGCCATCGTCGACTGGGAATGGGGGCATTGGGGCGACCCGATGGAAGACCTGGGCAATATCTGCGTGCGCGAATTCTGGAACCCGAGCGGCGGGCTGGACGGCCTGTTCCACCGCTACACCAGCCAGTCAGGTATTCCCTACGATGCGAACGCCGTGCGCTACTACCGTGTGCAGCAAAACGTGCGCGGGATGATTCCGATTCACGCGGTCTGCCAGACGCGCGGTATGCGTGAGTCAATGGCCTGGTACCTGGCCTACCGCGAGATTGGCGACCGCGCCACGACCGAGGCGCTCGCCGAGGCCATGAACATCCCGATTGAACGGCCGCCATTGCCCGAATTTGAACCCACGAAAGATCCGCTGGCCGACGCGGCGCTGACTGCGCTGCGCCGGGACATCGCCCCGACCCTGGACGACGCCTTCGTCCGTTCGCGCGCGGACGACGCGGTGATTCTCGTCGAGTGCATGGATCGCCTGCGGCGCTTCGAAGCAGAATTCGAGGCTATCGAGGCTTCCGAAATAGCCGCCCTGCTCGGTCGCCCATCCGCCGGCGTGGCCGCCGACACCGAAGCGCTGTGCGCCGCCATCGAAGCCGGCACACTGGCCGACGAGGCGATCATCCCCTACCTCGCGCGCCGTGCCTATCGCCGCGAGTGGCTGTACTGGCCGGTCACCCGGCTGTATCCCGACCGTCAGTGGTCGGCCATCGACACCTGAGGCAGACCGGGCACGGCGGTGATCCGCCGGGCAGCCTGACACGTAACTGCTGCAACACCACCATTGGGACCTGCCGCCATGGCGCTCACTCCAACCCCACCATCACTCGGTCTGACCGTGACTGAATTCAGCCGCGCCGCGCGCGAAACCGGCCGCGCGTTCCGATCGTTCCGCCGGCTCGCCCGACGGTATCGCTGCGACTGTCCCGGCCGCACCATCCTCGTACTGCCGGGCTACGGCGGTGCAGACGGCTCGACCGCTCTGCTGCGCCGTTTTCTCGACGCCGCCGGACACCAGGCGTTCGCGCTCGAGCTGGGCCGAAATATCGAAGCGAGCGAGGCGCGCATCAAGAGTGTGGATGATGCGACGCGGTTTCGGGAGCAGATGACAGCGGCAACGGTCGCGCGCATCGAGCACATCGCCCGCCAGACCGGCAGCAAGGTCACCCTCATCGGGTGGAGCATGGGTGGACTCTACGCAGTGGATGCCTCGCGGGAGATTCCAGAGAAGGTCGAACAGGTGATCACCCTCGGTTCGCCCTTCGGCGATCCGCGCGGGACCAGCCTGTTTTCGTTAATGCGCCGGCTCAGCGGCAGCACCGTGCCCATCGAATCGCAAAACTTCAGTGCGTGGCTGGATCGCGCGTCGGTGGCGGTACCGACCGATGTCATTTTCAGCCGCAAGGACGGCATCGTCGGCACGGCGATCGCGCAGGTTGCTGCTTCCGAGCTGGTTCGCTATCGCGAGGTGGATTCCAGCCATATCGCCTTCACGCACAACCCGCTGGCGTTCGAAGCGATCGCGGAATGTCTCACCGCCTGACAGATACCCGGCGCTGCAAACGCTCGACGCGCCGGAGGCGGCTCTGTTACTATTGCGCCGCGCTTGCAGCGCACCATACCTGAGGGGTGGCCAAGGCCTGAGATGTCGCGTGTGCGACGAACCCTTTGAACCTGATCCGGTTAGCACCGGCGTAGGAATAGGTTAGTTCACACACCTGTCGCCCCCGCTGTTTCAACCGGGTCTCTCATGCACTCAACATGCATTTTCAGGAGAGACTCCATGCAACGTATTTATCGTCCCGCGCTTTTCGCGCTCGCGGCCTGCCTCGCGCTTCCCGCAAACGCAGCCACCGAACTGCCTGAAATTGTGGTCACCGCGCAGTTTCGACAACCCATACTGATGCGCTCTGACATCAGCGCCAGCGTGCTCGGCGCGCCGGTACTGCGTGGCCGCGCCGCACAACACCTGGAGGATGTGCTCAACGTCGCGCCCAACGTCAACTTTGCCAGCGGCACCTCGCGCGCCCGCTACTTCCAGATTCGGGGCGTGGGCGATCGCAGCCAGTTTGTCGAGCCGCTCAATCCTTCGGTCGGTTTCCTGATCGACGGCATCGACTTCAGCGGCATCGGCACCATCGGCACCACCTTCGACGTCGAGCAGGTGGAGATTCTGCGCGGTCCGCAGGGCACGCTACACGGCGCCAACGCGCTGGCCGGGCTGATCAACCTTTCCACGGCTGCACCCACCGACACTTTCGAGAACCGCATCGAGGCCACGCTGGCAGACTACGACACCTACAGCCTCGGGGTGGTCAGCAGCGGACCGGTCAGCGAGTCGCTGCTGTACCGCGTCGCCACGCAGACCTTCCGCAGTGACGGCTACCAGCAAAACCGTTTCCTGGGCACCGACGACAATGCCGAGCGCGATGAAACCACCGTCCGCGCCCGCCTGCGCTGGCTCGCCAGCGAGCACTACACGGTGGATGTCGGACTGCACTACATCGACGTCGACAACGGCTACGACGCTTTCTCACTGGACAACACCCGCGAGACCCGCTCGGATGAGCCCGGGCGCGACGCGCAGGAGTCTCTGGCCCTCACCGTGGCCACCGAGGCGGACCTCGGCGCCGTGATCCTGCAGACTCGCCTGAGCGCCGCGAAGACTGAAAGCGTCTACAGCTACGATGAGGACTGGACCTTTACCGGCTTCCATCCCGACGGTTACACTTCCTTCGACGAATACCTGCGCGACCGCGACAGCGTCAGCGCCGAGCTGCGCGTGCTCTCAACGGAGCAGACCGCGCTGCTGAACGGGCGCACCGACTGGGTCGCCGGCCTCTATTACCTGGGCAACGACGAGCAGCTGGGGCGCCGCTACAACGGCGACCTGTTCGACAGCGACCACGACACCGATGCGCTGGCCGCCTTCGCCCAGTTCGACACCGCACTGGGCGAGCGGACAACCCTGGTCCTGGGGCTGCGCTGGGAACAGCGCAGCATTGACTACCGCGACAGCAACGGTGTGGCGTTCGATCCGGACAAGGACCTGTGGGGCGGCAAACTCGCAATCAACTACGATCTGGACGCCGACACCCTGCTGTACGCCAGTGTGTCGCGCGGCTATCGCGGCAACGGCGTGAACGCCGGCATCCTGTCGAATATCACGAATGCGGAAGATGCACTGAACATCGAGCGACTGAACTCGGTACGCACCTTCGACGAGGAGACGCTGGTCAACTACGAGATCGGCGCCAAAGGCCGCTACCTGGACAACAGACTGGCTCTGCGCCTCGCGGTGTTCTACATGGATCGTCAGGACCAGCAGGTTCGTGGATCATTCCTTATACCGCGAGGCAACGGGGCGACCCAGTTCATCGACTACACCAGCAATGCGGCGCAGGGCAAAAACATCGGCCTGGAGGTCGAAGTGGACTGGCTGCCCAGTGACGCGCTGCAACTCTGGGCCGGCCTCGGGCTGCTCGACAGCGAATTCGACGACTACATCAACGTGTTCGATGAGGATCTCTCCGGCCGCGAGCAGGCCCACGCACCGGGTTACCAGTATGCGCTCGGCGCGCAGTACACCTGGCCGCAGGCGCTGTACCTGCGCGTGGAACTGGAGGGCAAGGACGCTTTCTATTTCTCCGACCGTCACGATGAGCGCTCCGGCAGCTACGCCCTGCTCGGCGCCAGTATCGGCATCGACACGGATCAGTGGCAGCTCGCGCTCTGGGGTCGCAACCTGACGGATGAGGATTACGAAGTGCGCGGCTTCGGCAGCTTCGGCAACGACCCCCGCAAGGGCTACGCCACCGAGCCGTATTACCAGTTCGGCGAGCCGCGCATGATCGGTGTCAGCGCCACTTACCGGTTCTGACCGTCAGCCGCCGCGACTCAGTCCGGGAGCTGCGCCTGCAGGAAACGTTTGACGTTTTCGCCCATCACCGCGCGGATCTCGGACTCGCTGAAATCAGCGTCCAGCATCGCCTGGGTCAGCACCGCCAGCTCTGCGGTATCGAACGGCGCGGTCACCGTGCCGTCGTAATCGGACCCCAGGGCGATGTGCTCTTCGCCCAGCAGGTCGATGCCGTAGCGGATCGCAGCGACGATACCCGCCGGCGTCGGATCACAGACGGCGGCGTCCCAGTAACCCACGCCCACGATGCCGCCGGCCTCGGCCATGGCAACCATCAACTCGTCGGACAGGTTGCGATCGGTGTTGCAGTGCCCCTTGAAGCCGCCGTGGGAGAGGATGACGGGCCGCTCGGTCAGTGCAAGAATCTCCGGCACGGCCGCGGGCGCCACGTGCGCGATATCAATCGTCATCTCCAGCGCTGATGCCCGCCGGATCACATCGCGGCCGAAATCGCTCAGGCCGGCCTGGCTGACACCGTGCAGCGAGCCGGCCAGTGCGTTGTCAAAAAAGTGCGTGATGCCGACAAAATGCAGTCCCTGCTCCTGCAACACGTCGAGGTTCTCCAGTTTCCCCTCCAGCGGGTGCGCACCCTCGATCAGGTACATCGCGCCGACCACGGAACGGTCGGCTTCCCTGGCCGCCAGCAACTGCGCCAGCTCGCGCTTGTTGGTCACCAGGATCATCCTGCCCTGCTCGCGGCGAACCAGCGCCTTGAGCTTATCCAGCTGGTATTGCGCCCGCGCCAGTAGCGAACGCCAGGTGTCGAACGGCCAGCCCTGGATGACCGCGAGCAGGGTGATGTTGTCCGAGTCGCCGGTATTGGACGCGTAGTTCTGTCCGGACGGCGATTTGGTCGTCGCAGAAAACACCTGCAGCCCCACATTGCCGCGACGCAGGCGCGGCAGATCGACCTGTCCACGGCTCGATTCACGCGACAGGTCCCGATGCCACAACAGCGAATCGGCGTGCAGGTCGGCGATAAACAGCGAGTCGTGCAGCGCCTGGGCCTCGGGGGAGATCGGGTAAGGGTCGTGCGGTGTCACCACGTTCATCTGGCTTTCCAGCACGCCTGGCACGATGGCGCGCACCGCAAACAGGGCTGCCAGGATTACCAGTACCGCTATTGTCAGCTTCTTCATGATGGTGAGCTTCCTTCTTATTGTTTTCCGGTAGAGACCATCCCACGGGGCTGCTGGTGATTGCAACTGGTTGGGGGTTGGTGTTGTTTTGTTTATCCAGGGGTCCGGAGGCGGTACAAGGACGGGAACAGGCCGGTGGGGAAACGCCAAAAAGCGCACATCCCTGTGCAGGCTCGGGCGGCGACGTCCTGTCGCCGCACGTTCCCCACCGGCCTGTTCCCGCCCTTGTGCCGCTCTGGATCGCGTTGCGTTTAACATTATTGACCATTGTCGCCGGACGCGGGTTGGCTAGGCCTTGCCGGGCTCGTATGCTCGTGACTTCGTTCGCTGGGGCATTCACTGAATTAAAGGTATTTCTATGAAAAAACGCGTCGTGGTCATTGGGGCGGGTATGGCCGGCATACTGGCGGGCATCAAACTGCGCGAGATGGGTGTCGAGGACGTGGTGATCTACGAGAAAGCCGATCGTCTGGGCGGGACCTGGCGCGAGAACACCTATCCCGGGCTGACCTGCGATGTCCCGTCACACCACTACACGTATTCGTTCGAGCGCAACCCCGACTGGACACGGCACCTGTCACCGGGGCCTGAAATCCAGGCCTATTTTGAACGCACGGCAGC
>CAYGOX010000133.1:0-9741 GCA_964351485.1 uncultured Halioglobus sp. | reverse complement strand
GCTGCGCGTGGTGCGCGGGATCATTTCCATTGAGATGGAGGTGACGCCGGCGTCCTTGAACGCGTTGACCAGGCCGTGCTCGTTGAACGGATCCAGGTAGCTGATGTGGACCGCGCCGCGCTTCATCTTGCCGATCTCGCCCTGCTCGGGCTTGCGCAGCCGCAGCAGGACATCGGCAGTGCTGAACAGTTCGTCGCGGTTGGTGGAGACGGTGGCACCGATCTCGGTGTATTCCTCGTCAGTGAAGCCGGCGCCGAGGCCCATGCCGGCCTCGATGACGAGATCCGCGCCCATCTTGCAGAGCCGCTTGGCGTGCTCCGGGATTATGGGAACCCGGTTTTCGCCCGGATGGGTCTCTTTGGGAATGGCAATGCGCATACGGTAGTTACCCCCGTTTCTGAGTCATTCTGTGCTGCGCTAAACAGCGTTGGTGTAAGTCGGTAGAACTGCGGTCAGTGCTGATTTTTGTCGTTTTGCACCCTGATTTGCGGTGATACTTGCGGGCAGTACTGCCAAAAGGCCCGCGACTGTAGCATAAGCCGGTGAAGCAGTGAATATTGCCAAAATCTGTCAATCTGCTAACACACTTGAGGTTGACGACGGCGCGCGCGGGGCAAAATCGGTCCAATGTGGACACAGCCGGCGTCCGGCGGCAAGATCAGCCTAAAACCCAGCCCAAGGACAGGCCCATGCCCGATACGCTCAAAGGAAAAACCGCCCTGGTGACCTCCGCCGACCGCTACATGGGGCCGGCCATTGCAGCCCTGTTCGAAACCGAGGGGGCCGTGGTGACGGCGGATATCGGCCGCGACTATCCGCAGGCAGAGGTCAGCCGGCTGCTCGCCGAGGTGCCGGATATCCTGGTGGTGAATCTCGCCGAACCGCCGCGCACGGCGCCCGTGGACGAGATAGCTGATGCCGACTGGGATTGCCTGTTCGAGGCCCTGGTGCACCCGCTCATGCGCCTGGTGCGCGGCGCCGCAGGGGCGATGAAGGCCCGGGGCAGTGGCAAGATCATCGCCGTGACCAGCGCTGCGCCGCTGCGCGGCATCCCGCACGCCAGTGGTTACTGCGCCGCGCGCGGCGCGCAGAATGCCTTCCTGCGCGCGACGGGCCTGGAACTGGCCCGGCACAACGTGCAGGTCAATGCCATTGCCCAGAACTACGTGCGCAACGACACCTATTACCCGCCCGACCGTGTGGACAGCCCGGCGTTCGCCGAACACCTCAAGGCCATGGTGCCGAGCAAGCGGGTCGCCGACTCGGACGAGACCGCGCACCTGGCCCTGTACCTGGCGTCACCGCACTGCACGCACCTGGTCGGCCAGGTCATCCCCATGGCCGGCGGCTGGACGACGACTACCGGGTAGTGTCCTCAGGTTTTTCCGGGGAGAGTTCGCTTCCCGCAGTCTCATAGTGCCACCAGTGCGGCAGCAATGCGCGGTAGCGCGCCTCGCGATAGCGCGGGTCGATGAGCAGCGCCGCGCCGTTGTCGTCCAGCGTTCGCACCACGCGGCCCAGCGCCTGGTCGACCTTCTGCATGCCGGGGTAGACGAAGGTGAAATCGAAGCCCTCCCCGTATTGCGCCTCGTACCAGGCCTGCACGGTCCGCGTGTCCCGATTGAGTTGCGGCATGCCCACGCCCACGATGACCACGCTGCGCAGCCGGTCGCCCGGCAGGTCCACGCCCTCCCCGAAAATCCCGCCGAGAATGCAGAACGCCGCCACGTCGCGCCGCTCCTCCAGCAGGTCGAGCAATGCCTGTTCCGCCACCTGCCCGCCGCCGCGCGACTGCTGCCAGACGCTGCGCTGCGCATCGAGGTCGGCCAGCGCCGGCTGTTCGAGTACCTGCTCCAGGTAGGCATAGGACGGGAAGTAGATAATGCAGTTGCCGTCGCGATCGCTCAGCCACCGCGCAATGGTGGCGGCCAGTGCGGCGGCCGATTGCGCACGTTGCGCAAACCGCGTGTCGATGTCGGTGACCAGCGTCACCTGAAGCTGCTGTGGTGAAAACGGCGAGTCGGCGCGTAGCGACACCGCGTGCTCGTCCAGGCCCAGCCGCGTGCGGGTCCAGTGCTGCGGCGACAGTGTCGCCGAAAAGGCCACCACCGCGTGGGCGGCCTGCTGCTTCTCGCGTAATAGCCGCGACGGGTCGAGGCAGTTCAATCGCAATATCAGGCTTTGCTTGCCCTGCGCGCGCGATAGTTCGAAACGGTAATCCTGTGCGAAACGCTCGGCGACACGCTGGAACTGCAACACGGCAAAATAGAAATCCATCAGCGGGCGCTGGCGCTGCAGGAACGCCGGGTCGTCGGCCAGGCGCTCGCCCACGGCGCCGGTGAAACGTTCGAGGGTCGCGAAAAGCTCTGACGGCAATTGCTCGGTGCTGTGGAAATCGTCGCTGTCCCAGTCCTCTTTCTGCAGCGTCAGCAGCGCGCTGTTCACGCGATTCAGCGCCATCTTGACCGCGCCGGTTGCAACCTTGCGCGCGTCCATCAGTGCGGATTTACCGAGCGTGGCGCTGTACATGTCGCGCGCCCGCTCGGGCAGGTTGTGCGCCTCGTCGATCAGCACGCTCCAGCGATACTGGTCGGTGGCGATCATCGCGCCGACCGTGGCGTTCAGGCTATACACATAATGGATGTCGCCGATCACGATATCGACCCACGGCAGCAGGTCCAGCGACAGCTCGTAGGGGCACACGCCAAACGCGTGGGCCAGATCTTCGAGATCTTCACGCTGCAGCGCCGGGTGTTCCATTGCCGCGGCCATGGCGGCGGGCAGCTTGTCGTAGTAGCCCACGGCGAAAGGGCAGTCGTCGGGGTGACAGGCGTGCCCCGGCGACAGGCAGATCTTGTCTTTGGCGGTCATCGACAGGGCGCGGCCGGCAAACCCGGCGCGGGTAAAGAGCGCCAGGGTGTCCTGCGCGGCGCGCCTGCCCACCGATTTGGCGGTGGTAAACATCACCCTGTCGTGTTTGCCCCGCTCCAGCGCCTTGAGCGCGGGAAAGAGTACGGCGGCGGTCTTGCCGATGCCGGTGGGCGCCTCGATCATGAGTTGCCCGCCCTGGTCGATGCACTTGTAGGTCAGTTCCGCTACCTCGCGCTGACCGCGGCGGAAGTCGCCGTGGACAAAGGCGAGCGTTGCGAGGCTGGCGTCGCGCAGTTGTCGCTGTTTCTGCAGCAGGTCGAGCCAGCCGGAAAATTGTGCAAGCGTGGCGGCAAAAAATTCCTGCAGGTCCTGCTGCGAACACGTCTCGGTCAGCGCCCAGGTTTTCTGCGTATCGATATTGAGCCAGGTCACGCGCACGGTCATCGACGGTAACCCGGCCTGCTCCGCGATGATGGCCGCGTAGAGTTTGGCCTGGGCCATGTGCAACTCAGCCACGGTGGCGGGAATTGCGTCGGCCTCGACGCGGCAGGTCTTGATCTCTTCAAGCAGTGCCTGCGAGGGGTCGTAGCCATCGGCGCGGCCACGTAGCGTGACGGTCACACCGGCGTGCGCGTGGATATGTTCAACCGCGTATTCACTCTGGTAGGTCGCCGGTCTCTGCCGGTAAATAGCCTGGTGTCCGGCGATGCCCTCGGCGCCGGTGGGCGAGGGCTTGAAGCGGTGGTCGATATCGCCGCGTCGGTGACAGAACCGCGCCAGGTCAGCGATGGCAATCGACAGCTCAGTCATCAGACCAGGTTATCCAGGCGACCTGCGCGGGAATGCTTTCGCGCGCAAAAAATCGCAGCCAGCGTTTCTGGCTGTCCTGCAGCGCATCGCCCGGCCCCTTGACTTCGATCATCGCGTAATCACCCGGTGTCTGTCCTAATGCGATCAGGTCGGGAAAACCGCGCCGGTTTTCCTGCGGATCGAACAGCAGTCGTCGCCAGATTGCGATGAGGTGCTGCGCGGGAATGACCCGGGCGGCGCTGCCGACCAGTTCGGTGTCCACCACCCGCCAGTCGACCCAGTGGTTGCTGTAACCATAGAAGCGCTCGTAGGCGTTGGTCAGCTCAACGGCGAGATCTGCCGTGGCCAGGTGTGCAAGTCGCGCGTCGATGGCAGCGCGACGCCGGCGTTGGAAACTGGCGTCGTACATATCCGACGGCGCTCCCTGGAAGGGGTGGTGAAACACGCCGGGCTCGTCCGCGAAGATGATGTCCCAGAATGCCAGCCCGAACAGGGCGCCCATGAGCCGGTTCTCGACGTAGTGTACCTGCGACCACTGGTCGGACAGGTGATGCGCGGTGGCGCGTTCGACGCCGTCGTCGGACTTCGCGATCGCCAGGTGGAGTTCCTCGAAGCGGTCGCGTGTCCGCTTGCCGGGTGTGCCGTCGAGTTTGCGCAGGACCCGCTGCGCGATGGTCGTGGCGGCGTCGGCTTCGGCCTCGGTGTACGGATCCGCGAGTATGATGTCGCACAAGTCGCGCGCCTGCGTCAGTGCGCCGGTTTTTTCCAGTACGCGGGCCCGCCGTTCGCGACCGGGATGGCTGTCGCTGAGCGCGTAAATCGCCAGGGCGTCATCGAAGCACTCCAGGCGCTCGAGATCGCGGCCGAGACGATTACACAGTTTGTCCCAGCGCGAGCGCGTGGAGGCAAAGCGGATTTCGCGCTGTTGCAGCTCCTGTGCGAGCGCCACCAGCTGTTCCGGTGTCTGGGTCTCCAGCGCCTCCCAGCGCACGTCGGAAAGCGCGCCGCAGGCCAGGTATTCGTCCACCGCCTCGCGACAGCCGAACAGGCGGTGTTCCGGTTGCAGGGGGTAGGGGTAAAAACGCGTGACGCCGAGATCTTCGAGCACAAACTGGGTCAGGCTCTGGTGGCGATTGCCGAAGAACAGCACCTGCAGCAAAGCGATATGTTCCGCGCCAAGGGGGGCGACCAGGGCTTCGCGCTCCAGCTCGCGCCGACAGTCAGCCAGCGCCTGCAGATCCGGCGTCTGTGCGGCCACGGCATCGAACAGGTCGGCCTTGCTCCCGGGCCTGGGCGAGGGCAGCCACGGCTGCAACATGCGGTTCAGCTCCGGGCGAGTGTACAGCGCGAACAGCATTTCAAGGTCGGGCTCGTCGGTGACGGCTACCAGCGCTTGGCCCTGCAGTTCTGCCAGGGCATCGGGCAGGGCGGGTATTTCGGGATAGGCCAGTTTCGCCACCCTGAACCAGGGCCCGGTGCGCGACACCAGACGCACGTACAGGCACTGCGCGGGCAGCGACAGTGCGTGGAACGTATCGAGGAATGCTGTTTCGTCCGGTGTCAGCAGGTCGCCGTATTGCTGGCGGACTGTTTCGCACAGGCGGACGAAGTTGTCGCGGTAGTACAGCGGGGCGAGCGGTTGTTCGGGGAGGGTGTCCATCAGGTCCCCATGCTACTGCAAGGGCGCGTGCAAGTCAGATGCGCAGCGCGGTTGCGGTGCGAACTGTACGCTCGCCGGTATTTAGGGCATTCTGGTCGCTGGCGCGCAACACGCCCGAGCGCGATAACAGGAACCTCTCCGTTGACGAACGAACACCACACCCAGTCCGGCCTGACGCTCTTCCTCGCCCTGGCGCCCATCGTATTCCTGGTTTTCCTGCTGGCCTGTTCGGTCTACCTGTTTGGTGCCGACTCCTCCTACGGCGCCAACCAGATTGCGCTGGTCCTGGCCAGCTGTGTCGCGGGCCTCGTGGGGCTTGGGATTGGCATCCCCTGGAAGGAGTCGCAGCAGGGTCTTATCGACGGCATTGTGGTCGGGCTCGGACCCATGTTGATCCTGCTGTCGGTGGGCATGTTGATCGGCACCTGGATTTTGTCCGGCACGGTGCCGGCAATGATTTACTACGGCGTGCAGGTGCTCAATCCGGCGGTCTTTTACGCCGCGAGTGCCGCTATCTGCGCGCTGGTCGCGATCAGCATCGGCAGTTCCTGGACAGTTGCCGGTACGCTGGGCATCGGTCTCATGGGGATTGCCGGCAGCTTTGAACTATCACCGGCCATTACCGCTGGTGCGATCATCTCGGGCGCCTACTTCGGCGACAAACTGTCACCGCTGTCCGACACTACCAACCTCGCCGCCGCGGCGACCGGTGTCGATTTGTTCGAGCACATCCGGCACATGCTCTGGACGACGGTGCCGGGTTTCATCATTGCCCTGGTGGTCTTCGCGCTCATCGGCAGTTCGGGCGCGGCCACGCCCGAGGAAATCACCCAGCTCAAGTCCGCACTCGATTCCCAGTTCTCGATCGGCCTGCACCTGCTCTTCCCGCTCGTGTTCATGCTTTTCCTGGTCTATCGTCGCGTTCCCGCCTACCCGGCGATCATCCTCAGCGCACTGGTGGGTGGCGTATTCGCGCTGGTGTTCCAGGGGGAAGCGGTCGCGCGCCTGGCCGGCGATCACGAGGGCATGAGTGGTATGGCGGTGCAGCTCATGGGCGTCTGGATCAGCCTGTTCGACGGTTATGTGTCGGACAGCGGCAACGCTTTCCTCGACGAGCTGTTAAGTAAAGGCGGCATGAGCAGCATGCTCAACACGGTCTGGCTGATTATCAGCGCGCTGGGTTTTGGCGGTGTGCTGGAGCGTACCGGCATTCTCAACTACCTGTTGCAGTTGGCGCTGCGCGGGGTTCACAGTACCGGCTCGCTTATCACAACCACCGTGCTGACCTGTTTCGGCACTAACATTCTCTCGGCCGACCAGTTCATCGCGGTGGCCCTGCCGGGCCGCATGTACAAGGATGCCTATGAGCAGCGCGGTTTGTCGCGACTGAATCTTTCGCGCACGCTTGAGGATTCAGCAACTCTGACGTCGGTGCTGATTCCCTGGAACACCTGTGGCGCCTACATGTCGGCAACGCTTGGCGTGGCCACCTTCAGCTACGCGCCCTACGCGTTCTTCAATCTGGTGTGCCCGTTGCTGGCCATCGCCTACGGGTATGCGCAGTTCGCGCAGAAACCGCTGGAATCCGACTACGCCGGCGCGATCGAATCCGGTAGCTGATACCGCTCAGACGGTCAGCGCCTCGTCGCTATCTGCCGCGCGCTCCGGTTCGCGAAACTGCAGTTCGGCGAGCCTGGCGTACAGGTCGCAGCGTGCCAGCAATTCTTCGTGCGTGCCGATATCCACCAGTCCACCGTTGTCCAGCACCGCGATGCGGTCGGCGTGCAGGATAGTCGACAGCCGGTGCGCGATAATCACCGTGGTGCGGTTCTGCATCAATTCGCGCAGCGCCAGTTGCACCTGGTGTTCGCTCTGGGTGTCCAGCGCGCTGGTCGCCTCGTCCAGGAGCAGGATGCGCGGGTTGTTGAGGATGGCGCGCGCGATCGCCAGGCGCTGGCGCTGCCCGCCGGATAGCCGCACGCCCTGTTCGCCGAGGTGGCTGTCGTAGCCGTCGGGCAGTGCGCGAATGAATTCATCGGCGTGGGCGGCGCGCGCGGCGGCGACAATCTCCTCTTCGCTGGCATCGAGCCTGCCGTAGGCGATGTTGTAGCGCACGTCGCCGGTGAACAGCGCCGGTTGCTGTGGCACCAGGGCGATATTTTCGCGCAGCTGATGCAGGCCCAGGGTGCGAATGTCGGTGCCGTCCAGGAGGATGGCGCCTTCCTGCGGATCGTAGAAACGCTGCAACAGTTCGAACACAGTGGACTTGCCTGCACCGGACGGCCCGACCAGCGCCAGGCTGCGGCCCGCCTCGATGGTCAGTGAGAAATCCCTCAGCGCCTGCTGATTGAGTCGGGTCGGGTAGGAAAAGGTGACATTGCGCATCGCCAGTTCCGGTAACTCGGTGGCAGGTGTTTCTTTCTGCCAGCCCGGGTCGTCGATCATGCTGCGAGTGTTGATCAGGTCTACCAGCCGCTCCGCTGCGCCCGCCGCGCGCTGCAGTTCACCCCAGACTTCGGAGATGGTGGCAAAGCCGCTGCCGACCATCAGTGCGTAGAACACGAAAGCGCCCAGTTCACCGGCCGTCATCTGCCCGCTGAGAACATCGCGGCCGCCTTCCCACAACATGCCCGACATTCCGACAAACACCAGCAGGATCGCGCCGCAGATCAGCAGCGAACGCTGCCAGATACGCCGGCGCGCAATTGCGAACGCCCGCTCCACCTCGCGCGAGAAGGCGTCGGCCTCGAACTGCTCGCGGGTGTAGCTCTGCACCACGCGGATATGCTGGATCACCTCGCCGGCGTAGCTGCCGACGCTGGCGATGCTGTCCTGGCTCTGGTTCGACAGCTTGCGCACCCGGCGGCCGAAAAACAGGATCGGCACGAGGATGAGCGGCACACCGGCGGCGATGATGAGGCTCAATTTGAGATTGGTGAAAAACATCATCACCAGCGCGCCGGAGGTGGTGAGGCTTGAACGCAGCGCCATACTGAACGAGGAACCGATGATCGTTTGCAGCAGGGTGGTATCGGTGGTCAGTCGCGACATGATCTCGCCGCTGCGGTTGGTTTCAAAAAAACCCGGATGCAGTGTGACGAGATTGTTGAAAACTTTTTTGCGGATATCCGCGCTGACGCGCTCTCCGAGCCACGACACGAGGTAAAACCGGACGAAGGTACCGATCGCGATCGCGGCGGCGATGGTAATCAGCAGCATGATGGCCGCGCGCAGGTCCTCCGCCGTACCACCGCCAAAGCCCTGGTCGATCAATACCTGAACACCGCGCCCCATGAACAGCGTGGCGCCGGCGGTGAACAGCAGTGCCACGCTGGCGCCGAGCAGGCGCAGCTTGTAATTCTGCAGCAGTGAAATGACAGGCCAAAGCGATCCGATGCCGCGCGATTTCCGATCGTTCATTGTTATGCTCAGACCGCAGTCATTGCGGCGGCTGATTCAAGAAATTCAACTGGCGAACAGTTCATTCGGCGGGCTCGTGGCTGGGACAACAGAGCGTGCTAGTGTAATTGTTCGCAGCAGTGATTGGTATTGGCGGACAACAGGAGTAGTCACGAATGAGTGCAGCGTCAACACAGGCAGAGAACGGTAAGTTCAAGGACAAGGTCGCGCTGATCACCGGCGGCAGCCGTGGGTTGGGTCGGGCGATGTCGCTGGGATTTGCCGCCGAGGGCGCCAGTGTCGTGGTGGCCAGTCGTAAAGCCGAATCCTGCGAATCGGTTGTGGCCGAGATCGAAGCGGCGGGCGGCAAGGCGTTGGCAGTGGCGACTCACATGGGCGATATTGAAGCGATCGACGCGTTGATCGAGCAGGCGTACGCGGCCTTCGGGCAGGTCGACATCGTGGTCAACAATGCCGGTATCAATGTCGCGCTGGGGCCGTTGTCCGACATTGAGCCCCGTGCCTTCGACAAGATGGTGGACGTCAACCTCAAAGGCCCCTGGTATCTCGCCTCGCGCCTGGCGCCGCGCATGGCCGAGCATGGCGGCGGCTGTGTCATCAATGTGTTGTCGGTGGCGGCGCTCTCAACGCCGGCCTATAACGGCATGTACGCGGCGACCAAGGCCGGGCTCAAGGCGTTGACGGAGGTGATGGCACAGGAGTGGGCGCCGTGGAATATCCGGGTGAACGCGCTGGCCCCGGGCAGCTATCACTCGGACCTCACCGACGGTGCCCTGGCGGCGCTGCCGCATTACGAACAGGGCATGATCGATGCCGCGCTGATCCCGCGCATCGCAGAGACAGAAGAGATTTTAAACCCGGTGTTCTACCTGGCGTCTGAGTCGTACACGACCGGCATCACGCTGGTCGCCGACGGCGGCCTGATGGCCAAGCGTTAGTTCTGTTGCGTCCTGGCGCGGGCGCGGCGCTGCATCATGGCG
>CAYGOX010000132.1:8295-9781 GCA_964351485.1 uncultured Halioglobus sp. | reverse complement strand
GTACACTGTTTGCCTCGGTCAACCAGTCGCTGGCCGACGGGATCGACCTCAATGTGGTCGCCTATTACTCCTCGCGAGACGTGGATTTTGCCGGCAACACGGGCGGTACCTCCACCGGCGTGGAGGGGCGCGGCACCATCACGGACGCGAATCCGTTTTTCATGCGAATTGGTAGCGAGACAACACAGACCGTGGCCTACAGCTACGACGAGGTTTTCGGCGGAGCCTCCAGGAACTGGGGTGACTACGACGCCTGGAACGTAATCCCGGAATTGACCATTGCGCTGCCCAGCGACTGGCAGGCGACACTCACGCTGAACTACGGGGGTTCGGATAACGCGGCGCTGACCCGCGGTATCGATCGCGAGTACGAGGCCGAGGCGCTGGTGGCAACGACGCGCGAGACGGCGATTAATCCCTACAACCTGGCCGAAACGCACCCCGATGTGCTGCATCGCCTGACCGACTACGCCAGTGCCGTGGGCACCAGTGACCAGGAGGTGGTGCAGTTTCGTGCCATCTTCGACGGCGGCCTCTTCGACACCGATAACGGTGAAGTCCGGATGGCCCTGGGCCTGGAGTACCTCGAGCAGGAGCACAAGGTGACGCAGGGTAATGCTACTCGCCTCAGCGCGCCTGAAACCGTGTCGACCTCGGCCAGTCGCGATATCCAGTCGCTCTTCGGTGAACTGTTTATTCCCGTGTTGGGGGCCGGCTCTGTGCTGGGCAGTTTCGATCTGTCCATGAGCGTACGCCACGACGACTACAGTGACCTGGGCGATACCTCCAATCCCAAGCTGGGTTTCAACTGGTCGCCGGTGGATTCGCTGATAGTGCGCGGTACCTGGGGCAGTTCCTTTCAGGCGCCGAGCGTCGCGGACCGCGCCAACTCGGTGGACGAGCGGGCACAGTTTATAGGCCTCAGTCCCTTCCGCCCCGCTGACTCCGGTCCGCTGGACCTGTTGCGACCAACCGTACTCATCGCCGGTGGCAGTGACGATCTCGAGCCGGAAAAGGCTGACACCTGGTCGCTGGGATTCGACTGGGAGCCCGAGCACATCGACCGGTTCAAGCTGAGCGCCACCTACTACAGCGTCGACTACGAAAACGCGATCGTCGTTACCCCGTTCTTTGAGCCTTACTTTTTCGACATCGCATCGCTCGAGGACACCTACCTGATCAATCCCACGCTCGAGGAGGCGCAGGCCTTCCTGGCGGATCTGCGCTACGACGGGTTCACTTCGCTGGAGGATCTGTATGCAAGTGGTCGCGCGCCGTACCTGCTGACCAGTGCGCGGCGGATCAACCTGGGCAGCATTGAAACGTCCGGTATCGACTACCACATCAGCAAGGGCTGGACCTTATCGGGCGTGATGCTAACCGGTTCGATCAGCGGCAATCACCTGCTCGAGCGCGAGTCGCAACCGGTGCCCGGCGGTGAGCGTGTCGACGAACTGGACGAGGGCCTGACCAACCGCGTGAATGT
>CAYGOX010000132.1:7285-8264 GCA_964351485.1 uncultured Halioglobus sp. | reverse complement strand
CCTTGGGCGCGTTCTACGATCGCTACACCGCGAGCCTGACCACCTATTACAAGGATGGTTTTGACAACGACGTCAACAGCATCAAGTCGTTTACCACCACCAACCTCTTCTTCGCGGTGTACCTGCCAGTGAACGACCTGGTCGAGAGCGCCCAACTCAGCCTGAATATCGATAATGTGATGGACGAGAACCCGTCCTACATCAACGATTTCGACGGTATCGATACCGGTCACAGCTTTTCTGTGGGGCGGATGTTTTCCCTCGGGGTGAGAGTCCGGCTGTAGGCGACACCCTCCATCATCGTGCCCCGGTTTTGTGAACCGGGACACAGTTTCACACCGCCAGAGGTAGCTGCGGCGCATTTACCTTCAGTTTTTCCCTGTACCGGACGATACGGGCAGAGAACACGGGGAACTATTTGGAGAAGCGACCAGCATGTCTGATCGGGACGAGAGCACTACGCCGCGGGATAAAGCCACAGAGACACTGTTTACCTTCGATGAGCGGGCAGCCTTGTCCGACGAGGCGTCGGTGGCGGACGATCTGGCGACTGTCAATTACGATGAAGAAATCTCGCTGCAGAACATCTTTCTCGATAAAGATGAGGTGGATTTCAGGGGCGATCTGAAGACGACCGTCGGTTCCGGAGACGGGCAGGCGTCGGAGGCGGGCGATATCCCACCAACGGCCAGTAGTGAGTTGCCGGTAGATGCGGTGGCTGAATCCACGTCCCGTACCGATGTCTCCATCGCTTCCCCGGGCAGTGATCGAATGGAATCCGGTGTGGACAGCGCATTGTCTGGCAGCGGTGAACGCGCCAGTGTGTCGAATATCGCGGTTGACGACTCACAGCTTACGGCGGTCGCAGAGGCGGCTCCACTGTCTGGATTTGAAACAGGGACTTCGCCCCAGGCCCCTCTGCAGTCCGGGCCCGACGACATTGAGACGCCCTTTATCGTGCAAGCGGGTAACCGCGCTC
>CAYGOX010000132.1:6115-7275 GCA_964351485.1 uncultured Halioglobus sp. | reverse complement strand
CAGTGGCCGCACGCCCGCGGTCGATCCCGATCCGGGCGATGAGACGGCGTTCAGCCTGGGCGAGGGCTATGCTGCACCTGAAGGTTTTACACTGATGCGCGATGGCGCCTATTCTTTTGATCCAGCGGTAGCCGGCTACCAGCACCTGGGTGCGGGCGACTCGATCGTCCTCACGATTCCCGTGACGGTCACCGATGGCAGTGGCGCAACGGATCAGTCCAGCCTCAGGATCACGGTATCGGGCACGAACGATGCACCGGTCGCGGGCGCGGCAGTCATTCGCAGTGTCGAAGAAGGTGCGGCAGCCATCTCTGGTCAGCTGGTCGCATCGGACACCGATCAGGGCGCGACACTGGCCTTTTCTATTGCAGAAGGCTTTGTGGCGCCCGCCGGCTTTTCGTTGACGAGCGATGGTGCGTATACCTTCGATCCCGCGGTTGCCGACTACGAATCGCTTGGAGGCTCAGAGCAGGTCAGTCTGTCCATCCCGGTGGTTGTCACTGACGAGCACGGTGCTACGGACACCTCGATGATCCGTTTAACTGTGACCGGCACGAATGATGCACCCGTGGCCGGTGCAACGGTTTTTGCCAATGCCATTGAGGGCGGCAGTACCGTGAGTGGTTTGCTTGGCGCTCAAGATGTCGACGGAGGTGCGAAAGCCCAATTTTCGGTTGTCGAAGGCGTGTCCATTCCGCCGGGATTTTCGCTTGAACCCCATGGCAGCTTCCAATTTGATCCGGGTCATCCTGCCTATGACAGCCTCGGTGAAGGGGACTCCACTGTCCTGACTGTGCCGGTTACGATCACCGATGAACACGGAGCGACTGATACCACCAGTGTCCAGGTTACACTCACCGGCACCAATGACGCGCCGGTGGCCAGCACCGTGTCGGTCAGTGTTGCCGAGGGTGCGAGCCCCGTTGTGGGCGCAGTCAATGCCGTCGATGCGGATTCTGCCGGTTCCCTGACTTACACGATTGCCGGTTCGTTTGAATCACCTGAGGGGTTTATCCTCCATCCCGACGGGACGTTTTCCTTTGATCCTTCGGGAGAAATTTTCGAATCACTTGGCGTTGGCGATACCACCGTCCTGACCGTACCGGTCACGGTCACCGATGAACACGGCGCGACAGACACAAGCCAGATCCAGCTGACGG